>NZ_WQPW01000095.1:0-45471 GCF_018785465.1 Clostridium sp. MCC328 | reverse complement strand
GATTTTGCCGATTCGGAATGCGAAGCATCGGCAAAATCCTGTTACAGTGCGCGGGCATGGAGTGCCCGTGTACTGTAACGGGTATTTCCGTAATACCTGACTGCTGATGTGCTAAAGCACGGTCTGATACCTTTAGTGCGCCTTCCGGTTAATAAACTCCGCCTTCGTCTTGGAGTATGTAAACTTCTGTCCGCTGTAGAGACCATAATATCCCGACAGCGTAAAGCTGATGGCGACCGCCACCGCAAAGTACGGCATTGCCTCAAAGCCAAATAGCTCGAATCCCAGGAACATGGTCGCGATCGGGCAGTTTGTGACACCGACAAAGGTAGCGAGCATTCCTGCTGCCGCACAGAGGGACGGTTCGAAGCCTGTGAGCAGTCCGAAGGTGCATCCGAAGGAAGATCCCACCGCCAGTGTTGGAACAATCTCTCCGCCTTTGAATCCGCCGCCCAGGGCGACTGCCGTGAAGATCATTTTCAACAAAAATCCAAGATATGCTGATTCCCCGTCGACCGCTTTCTCTACAAGGTTGAATCCGGCTCCGCAGTAATCCCGTCCGAAGATAAGTGCCAGCGCGATGGAAAGTCCTGCCGCAACAAGGATCCGCACATAGACATTCCCGATCTTATTCTTATAGAGATGCTGGGTCTCATGGAGCAGGATGCAGAAGCAGACACTTAAAAGAGCGCAGGTAAGACCAAGACCAACGGTGTAGAGCGCCGGAACAAGAGAAAACTCCGGAATATGAAGGATCAGGAAGGATTCGCCGTGAAGACCGAGAGCTCCTGAAATCTGCGCCCCGATAAAGGAAGCAAATACGCAGGGAACGAGAGCCGCGTAGTAGGCGACACCAATGCTGATGACCTCAATTCCGAACATGGCTGCCGCAAGCGGCGTCCCGAAGATCGCACCAAAGCAGCCGCTCATGCCGCTCATGATCATGACTTTCTTATCTCTCTCATCCATATGGAACACATCGCCGAAATAATTTCCGATGCATCCGCCGATCTGTAAGGCCGCTCCCTCTTTTCCGGCGGAAGCACCTACAGCCTGGCTTAAGATCGTCGAGATAAAGATACAGGGCAACGTTGCCATCGGGATCCGCTCGTCCGAGGAGATGGACTCTAAGATCAGGTTCGTTCCCCTGTTTCCGAGCTCATGGAACATCTGGTGAAGCAGGACGATCAGGACGCCGGCCACAGGCATCAGGTACAGCATAAAGCTGTGGGTCTTAAACAGCCGCTGGGCATAGATGACCCCGTATCCAAACGCCGTTCCGATAAGGCCACAGACGGTTCCCATCACGATGGAGATCGCGGTCCAACGGATAAAATACAGGATATTCTTATTAAGCGCTGTCTTAGTTTCGCTTCTGTACATACATTTTCCCCTTTATTAAGTAACAAATTGCCAGATATCCAGGCATATCTGGCCCGGATCTGCCTGGACATCTGGCAATAAATGAATATTAGTAACTATTCAGTACCTTCATAGTTACGTGCAAAAATCCATTCCAGATCAGCTTCGCTGATGGGATTTTTGCCTTCCAGCCTATGTTTTCTTACGGTCAGCGCAGCAAGTGCGCAGACCTACTGAACAGTTACGAATATTACATATAGATTCCGTTCGTCTTAGTGATCACCGGGCAGTAGCCTGCTGCCTCTAAAGCCTTGATGATCTGATCCTTATGCTCGGTTCCGAAGGACTCGAGAGTGATCGTGAGCTCTACGCCTGCGGTACGGTTTACGTTGGCAAATACGTTGTGCTCCAGCTTGATCACGTTGCCCTGCTCCTTTGCAATCAGTGAGGAAACAGCTGCCAGCTGACCCGGCTTATCCGGAAGCATAACGCTTACGGTGAAGATACGGTCTCTCTGCATCAGTCCATTCTGGACAACGGTAGCCATGGTGAGAACGTCCATGTTTCCACCGCTCAATACGGATACGACTTTCTTACCCTTAAAGTCAAGATGCTTTAAGGCCGCTACAGTTAAAAGTCCGGAGTTCTCGACGATCATCTTGTGATTCTCGGCCATATCGAGGAAGGATAGTGTCAGTTCAGAGTCGTCCACGGTGATCACATGATCCACGTTTGCCTGAAGGTACGGGAACAGCTTGTCACCAGGTGTCTGTACCGCGGTACCGTCGGCGATGGTATTGATCTTTGATACCGTTGTCACCTCTCCTGCCTCTAAGGATGCCTTTAAGCAGGCAGCTCCTGCCGGTTCAACGGCGATGACCTTGATCTTCGGGTTTAAGAGCTTTGCCAGGGTGGAAACGCCTGTGCAGAGTCCGCCGCCGCCAACCGGAACGAGGATATAGTCTACGGTCGGGAGCTCCTTGATGATCTCCATGGCGATGCTGCCCTGACCGGTAGCCACCTCTAAGTCATTGAACGGGTGAACAAAGGTATATCCGTGCTCATCAGCGAGCTCATAAGCGTGGGCGCATGCCTCATCGAAGACATTTCCGTAAAGGACAACTTCAGCACCGTAGGATTTCGTGCGGTTTACCTTGATGAGCGGTGTGGATACCGGCATAACGACTGTCGCCTTAACGCCTGCAAGCTTTGCGGCGTAAGCGACGCCCTGTGCATGGTTTCCGGCAGATGCTGTGATCAGACCGCGGGAGCGCTCTTCCGGTGTGAGCTGGCTGATCTTATAGTAAGCGCCGCGTACCTTGTAAGCACCGGTACGCTGCATGTTCTCCGGTTTAAAATAGATCTTGTTTCCGTAACGCTCAGAGAAATATTCGCTGTAGATCAGCTTTGTCTCCTGTGTCACTTTCTTTACGATCTCGGAAGCTTCTTCAAATTTTTCGAGGCTGAGTTCCTGCATTTCCATTTGTATTCTCCTTATTGTTACAGCTTACGCTGTCATTTACTGTATAATGCCGTGGACAGCCGCGCCTGACGCAGGCATCTGACAGGGCATATTTTTCGGGTTATTCCGGCTGCTTCGCGAACAGGGCCTTCACAAAGTCCTCGGAGTTGAATTTCTGTAAGTCATCGATCTTCTCTCCGACTCCCACATATTTTACCGGGATGCCGAGCTCGGACTGGATCGCAACGGCGATGCCGCCCTTTGCGGTTCCGTCAAGCTTTGTGAGGATGATGCCGGTGATATCAGCTGCTTCCATAAACTGGCGGGCCTGTACCAGGGCGTTCTGTCCTGTGGTTCCGTCGAGGACTACGAGAGTCTCACGGTAAGCTTCCGGGTATTCTTTATCGATGATGCGGTTGATCTTCTTAAGCTCCTCCATGAGGTTTTTCTTATTGTGAAGTCTTCCCGCCGTATCACAGATCAGCACATCCGCATTTCTGGATTTTGCTGCGGAGATGGCGTCGTAGATCACGGCAGCAGGATCGGATCCCTCTTTCTGGGCGATCAGCTCCACGCCCGCGCGGTTCGCCCACTCGGCAAGCTGGTCGATGGCTGCAGCACGGAAGGTATCAGCTGCGGCGAGGACGACTTTCTTTCCCTCTGCCTTTAACTGGTCCGCAAGCTTTCCGATGGATGTGGTCTTTCCGACACCGTTGACACCGATGACAAGAACAACGGATTTTCGGTGTTCGAATTCATATGCGTTCTCACCGAGGTCCATCTTGCTGCGGATGCTGGCGATCAGGGCTTCCCGGCACTGCTCCGGGTCCTTGATATGCTGTTCTTTTACGTTCTTCTTGAGGTCCTCGATGACCGCCATGGTGGTCTGGATCCCCATATCGCCCATGATCAGGGTCTCCTCAAGCTCCTCATAGAAATCGTCATCAATCGCGGAGAAGCCGGAAAAGATGGAATCCATTCCGGACACAATGTTTTCTCTGGTCTTTGTGAGACCTTCGACGAGGCGCGAGAAAAAGCCTTTTTTCTTCTCTTCCATACGAATCCTCCCTATTTTAAATCATTTTCAATCAGGTTCACGGAGACAAGCGTGGATACGCCTTTCTCCTGCATCGTGATTCCGTAGAGACGGTCAGCGGCGACCATGGTGCCTCTCCGGTGTGTGATGACGATGAACTGGGTATGTTTTGTCAGTTTATGCAGATATTTTGCGTAGCGGTCCACATTGGAATCGTCCAGGGCCGCCTCAATCTCATCTAAGAGACAGAACGGGGACGGTTTTAAGTTCTGGATCGCGAAAAGCAGAGCGATGGCCGTCAGTGCCTTTTCTCCGCCGGACATCTGCATCATGTTCTGGAGCTTCTTTCCCGGCGGCTGGGAAATGATCTGGATTCCTGACTCCAGGATATCTTCATCCTCGATGAGCTCCAGACTTCCGTGTCCGCCTCCGAAGAGTTCCCGGAATACCTTGTCAAACTCTGCCCGGATCATGGCGAATTTCTCTGTGAACTGCTTCCGCATCCCGATATCCAGCTCCTCGATGATCTTATAGAGGGCATCCTGTGCCGTAATAAGGTCATCGTGCTGGGTCTTCATGAACTCGTACCGCTCTGAGATCTCCTTGTAATCCTCGATGGCATTGACGTTGACATTTCCAAGACCGCGGATCGCGTTTTTCCGCTCGGCGATCTGTCGTTTCATGTCCGCCACATTGTCGAGGGATCCGTCCCGCAAGAGCTCCGCCGTCGAGAATGTGAGACCATATTCGTTCCACATATACTCCACCTGGGCATCCTGGCGTTCCGCGAGCTTATCACTCTGGTTCTGGAGGCGGAGAAGCTCTTTGTCCAGGTCAGAGATCCTCGCGGAGAGCGCTTCCCGCTTCTCAAAGAATCCCTTCTGGGCTTCATTCTTTGCCGCTTTTTCATCCTGAGCGGCAGTCATCTCCTGGTAGTAGGTTTCCGCGTCTTTTCCGGCATTCTCAATCTTCTGCTTTAATTCTTCAATCTGTGCGAGGCGCTTCTCCACCTCGTTTTTACTGTCCGTGTGTCCGTCCCGCAGGGACATTTTTTCAGTGAGAAGACGGTTCTTCTCCTCCTCGAGACGATGGATATTCTGGTCGAGGAAGGAATCCTGCTGTTTTAAGTTCGCGGCTTCCAACTGGACCTCGGAGAGCGCCGCGGATGCGTTATCCCGGTCCGCCTTCGCCTGCTCTAAAGCTGCGGAATCCGATTCGATCTTTTCATTCCGGTCGGTATTTTCCTGTTCCAGACGCTTCATCTCTTCTGCGATGGCAGCGAGACTGTCCCGCAGCTCGTGGATCTGCTCTTCCAGCTGACGGTTCTCCAGGTTCATATCCGCGGAGGACTCGTAGAGTTCCTCTTTCTTTCCCTCCAGCTGCTTCAGCGCGATCTTTGCCGTATTTTCTTCCAGATATTTCTTCTGAAGGTCACTCTTTACATTTTCCAGTTCGCCGCTCTTTTCCTGAAAGATCCCTTCCTGGAATATGGTCTCCGCCTGGATCTTATCGACGGTGATCAGGGCTTTCTTACAGGCTTCTTCTAATTCCTCCATCTCCCTCTTTCTTCCGAGAAGGTTGCTGGAGTTTTTAAAGGCACCGCCGCTCATGGATCCGCCTGGATTTAAGAGATCTCCTTCCGGCGTTACGATCCGGATGGAGTGGCGGTATTTTCTCGCAATGGCGATGGCGTTGTCAATGTGATCCACCACGAGGACGCGGCCGAGAAGGTATCTCGCCAGGGTCTGGTATTCCGGCCGCACATGGACGAGATCCGCGGCGATTCCGATGGCACCAGGTTCTTTTAGGGCACCCGGTGTATTAAATCCATTTCCCGCCGAGATTGCAGATAATGGAAGAAATGTGGCACGTCCGAACCGGTTCTTTTTCAGGTGTTCGATCAGTACCTTCGCGGTCTGTTCGGAGTCCGTGACGATGTTCTGGATCGATCCGCCGAGAGCAGTCTCGATAGCGATCTCATATTCCTTCGGAACATCAATGAGGTCCGCCACAACGCCGTGGATGCCTTTTACCCGGTCACGGACCTCCATGACACGCTTGATGCTGTTTCCGTAGCCGTCATAGCGCTCCGCCAGGTTCCTTAAGGATTCCAGCTTTGTGTGAGCCGTGTGGTAATCCTGTTCCGTGTGGCTTAGGTTTCTGTTTAAGCGGCGGATCTCTTCGTTTGCCGCCTTTGCTTCCTCTTCCAGGGATTCTGCCTGGAAAAGAAGTTTTTCAATCTCGGCGTCGATGGCTGTCAGGCGCTCGTTCTGCTCCGCAATCTGGTTATTCCAGTTTTCCTCGTCGCTCTTGACCTTTAAGAGCTTTTGGGCGACTTCGGATCTGCGGACCTGTACCTGCTCCAGCATCGTATCATAGCGCTGTTTCTTTACGGATAACTCTGATTTTTCATTCAAGGCCGCGATCAGCGCACCCTTTAAATGCTCGATGGACTGTTCAAGGCTGTCGGCGTGGGTGCTGGAAATCTTTAAGGCACCTTCCGCATCGGAGAGATGTTCCAGGACTTCCTGGATCTTATTTCCGAGAGCCTCCCGCTCCTCTTTGAGAGCTTCCTGCTCTTTATTTTTCGCGGATAATTCCTCGTCGATGGCAGCAGTCCTGTTTTTAATGTGTTCCGCGTTCAACTCCTCGGCATGGATCTGCTCCCTTAAGACATTGATCTGGCCTTCCAAGTTCCCTGCGGACATCTTCGCTTCATTCGCGGCGTTCTGCTTTTCGGAGATCTTTTCGTCCAACACGCGGACCGCCTCGGAGATCCGGTCATATTCCTCTTTTAAGGCTTCGGCAGCGGCTTTGGATTCCTCCATATCGCCTGTTACCGTGTGCTCTTTTCTTGTGAGTTCCAGTTTCTGGTCCTCGATGGCTTTTAAATCAGCGAGGAAGAGATTTACATCGAAACGTTTCAACTCTTCCCGGAGTCTTAAATACTCTTTCGCCGTCTCAGCCTGCTTTGCGAGAGGTCCCACCTGTTTTTCCAGTTCGCTTAAAATATCAGAAACACGGACGAGATTCTGCTTCTCATCCTCAAGTTTCTTCTGAGCGATGGCCTTTCTTCTCTTGAATTTTACGATTCCTGCCGCCTCATCGAAGAGTTCCCGGCGGTCCTCAGGACGTCCGCTCAAGATCTTATCGATCTGACCCTGTCCGATGATGGAATAGCCTTCTTTACCAATACCGGTATCATAGAAAAGCTCGTTGATATCCTTTAAGCGGCAGGCACTGCCGTTTAAGAGATATTCACTCTCACCTGAGCGGTAGATCCGCCTGGAAACTGTGACCTCGTCGTAATCGATGGCAAGCTGGTGGTCAGAGTTATCCAGTGTGATAGCCACATAGGCAAATCCCTGGGGTTTTCTCATCTCCGTACCGGAGAAGATCACATCCTGCATGGAGGAACTTCTGAGCTGTTTTACCTTCTGTTCACCGAGCACCCAGCGGACTGCATCGGCAACATTGCTTTTTCCGCTTCCGTTCGGGCCAACGATGCCGGTAATTCCGTTGTGGAATTCAAATATGATCTTATTAGCAAAGGATTTGAATCCCTGTACTTCGATACTCTTTAAATACATGCGTTAATTTTCCTATTTCTTAAAATACGTGATCTGTGTCTTACTGGATCTTACAGATTCCGTGGTAGGCGGCAACCTGTTCCGCCGCTTTCTTCGTACGTCCGAGACCTCTTCCGATCTCCTCATCCCCGATTTTTACGCAGACCTCAAAAGACTTGTTGTGGTCCGGCCCCTCTTCCTTGAGAAGTTCATAGACAAGCGTTTCTTTGTACTTTGCCTGAACCATTTCCTGCAGGATAGTTTTGCTATCGTAAAAGAGCTGTTTATGTTCAATATCATTCAGAATAAAACGATGGATGAACTCTTTTGCATTAGCAAGACCACCATCCAGATAAATTGCGCCGATGACCGCCTCCATCGCGTCAGAGACAACAGACGGCCGCTTCCTTCCGCCGGTCAGATCCTCGCCTTTTCCGAGAAGCAGATAGTCGCCAAGCGGTATCACATCCGCACAGTAAGCCAACGTCGGCTCGCAGACAAGGCTGGCACGGAGTTTCGTCATCTCGCCCTCCGGCATAGACTCGTATGTGTGGAACAGGAAGTCGCTGGAAATCACCTCGAGCACGGCATCACCAAGGAATTCCAGACGTTCATTGCAGCGTGTCTTATCCCAATGCTTTTCGTTTGCGTAGGAACTGTGAGTCAGGGCGTGAGTCAGAAGTCCTGGATCCTTGAACTGGTAACCGATCATTTCCTGAAGTTTTTCAAGTTTTTCTTTCATGATTAGCCTTTCTTTAAAAGAAGGTGTCCCTGTGAAGAGACACCTTTTCCTGCGATTAATTTAATGCGTTTTTGATTGCCTCAACAGCATCGCCGACACTTGCGATCTTCTCAGCTTCCTCAGTCGGGATCTCAATGTCGAACTCTTCCTCGATACCCATAATGATCTGGAATACATCCAGGGAATCTGCGCCGAGATCATCAACGAATGTAGTGTTCATTGTGATCTCCTCCGGATCGATATTGAGAACCTCTGCGATGATCTGCTGTAATTTTTCAAACTCCATAATTTCCATCCTCTCCTATTTTGCTTAATAATTTAGATTTAGTTTTATAATGTGTAACGGTTCAGTCCGCAGCGCACATAACGCCCGGCCAAACGGTTATGCTTCTGTCTCTTCCGGGGCAAGACACCCTTTTATTTTATCAGAAATCTCATTCTCCTTAAAGGAGATACACTGGATGATCGAGTTCTTGACCTCTTTCGCCTTTGAACTTCCGTGGGTTTTCACGACGAGTCCCTTTAAGCCTAAGAGCGGTGCGCCGCCGTACTGGCTCGCGTCGAAGCTCTTTAACGTAGATTTTAATGCCGGTTTGATGAGAAGCGCACCGATCTTGCTTCTGAGATTGCTCATCAGGCCCTTCTTCACCATCGTCATCATCGTCGCGCCCACACCCTCGTAGAGCTTTAAGATCACGTTGCCCACAAATGCCTCGCAGACGATCACATCCGCGCCGCCGTGGGGGATCTCACGAGCTTCGATACTTCCGATGAAGTTTATATTTTTACACTCTTTTAAGAGCGGGAATGTCTCTTTCACAAGGGTATTTCCCTTTTCCTCTTCCACACCGATATTGACGATCGCCACACGCGGATTCTCGATTCCCATCACATATTTCATATAGAGGGAACCCATCTGGGCAAACTGTACCAGGTGAGACGGTCTCGCGTCAACGTTTGCGCCGCAATCGATCAGAAGAGAGACTCCCTTTTCCGTAGGAATAAGCGGTGCTAACGGCGGGCGTTCCACACCTTTGACACGTCCGACGATGACCTGTCCGCCAACGAGAACAGCTCCGGAGCTTCCGGCAGATACAAAGCCGTCCGCTTCCCCGTTTTTTACGAGGTTCAGACCGACCACAAGGGAAGAATTCTTTTTCTTACGGATCGCATTGACCGGCGGTTCTCCCGTCTCGATCACTTCCGGGGCATCAACGATCTCAATCTGCTCTATTTTATAGGTATATTTTGAGAGCTCTTTCTCGATGACATCTTTCTGTCCAGTTAAACAGACGGTAATGTCTTTTCGTTCTGTGACCGCATCGACAGCACCTTTTACGATCTCTCCAGGGGCGTTGTCCCCGCCCATGGCGTCTACAGCAATTTTTATCATGTTTTTCTCTCCAATTCCTGTCCGCGCTCAGAAAAGCGTTGATAAATATTTCCATAGCACGGAGCATCCCATCGAACGGCGTAAAAACGCACTGCCGCTCTCCGGGACTTTTATAGTAATTAATATACTAAATACCTTTCATAAAATCAATACCTTTTTCATGCAGTTTTCATGAACAGGGAATGACAGGTTTTTGGAAAAAAATACCTTATATAAAGAAGAAAGAGATAAAAAAGCCATGATGATCGGTCTAAGATTCAGATCCTATTATCATGACTTTTTCTAATTCATATGCCCTTACCACTTATCAGACCTGTCCTTACCAGGTTCCTTACGAGGCATGCAGATCCGTTTAACGGCTTCTTCGCATTTTATTCCTGCACAAGTTTATGGATCATCCCGCTCACCTGTGACGGGTTTGCTTTTCCTTTCATCTCCTTCATGACCTGTCCCAAGAGGAATCCGATGACTTTGTCTTTTCCTTCCTTTAACTCGCCCACAGCTTTCGGGTTTGCGTCCAGGATCTTCTTCACGGTCTCCTCCAGAAGTCCGGAATCGCTCTCGATCTTTAGTCCATGTTCCTCAACATAAGCTGCCGGATCCACATCGGACTCAAACATGACGGCAAACACATCCTTTGCAGTCTGGTTGTTGATGACGCTCTTCTCAAGGAGTGCGATAAGGGATGCCAGATGCTCTGCTGTGAAGGTGATCTTCGATGCCTCTGATTCCTTCTCCTTTAAAAGACGAAGGGTCTCTCCGGTCAGCCAGTTCGCCGCCTTCTTCGGTGCTGCCCCTGCCTTGATGGTGTTCTCGAAGAGTTCAGCTAACGCCTTATCTCCTGTGAGGATATCTGCATCATAAGCACTCAGCCCGTATTCAGTCTGGTATCTCCTGGATTTTGCTTTCTTTAACTCCGGCTGAGCCGCACGGATGGAAGCGATCCACGCGTCGGAGATATCGATCGGCGGAAGATCCGGGTCCGGGAAGTAACGGTAGTCCTTCGCGTCTTCCTTGGAACGCATCGCATGGGAAGATTCCTTGTTGTCATCCCAGCGGCGTGTCTCCTGGACAACAGCACGACCCTCCTCAAGAAGCTCTATCTGGCGCTCTCTTTCTCCCTCGATGGCGTGGGCAATGGCCTTGAAGGAGTTTAAGTTCTTCATCTCAGTTCTCGTCCCAAATACCGGGCTTCCCACCTCGCGGACAGAAAGGTTTACGTCGGCACGCATGGAACCTTCCTGGAGACGGCAGTCGGAAACGCCGAGGTACTGCATGGTGGACTGAAGATGCTCTAAGTACTGGATGACCTCATCGACGCTTCTCATATCCGGTTCGGATACGATCTCAATCAGCGGAACGCCGCTTCGGTTGTAATCTACCAGGGAACTGTCGGTCCACTCGTCATGAACCAGCTTTCCCGCATCCTCCTCCATATGAATCTCATGGATGCCGATGCGCTTTGTTCCAGCTGCCGTCTCAAGCTCCACATAACCGTCGTGGCAGATCGGCAGATATAACTGGGAGATCTGGTAGTTCTGTGGGTTATCCGGGTAGAAGTAGTTCTTACGGTCAAACTTGCAGAACTGGTTGATCTGGCAGTTTAAAGCAAGGCCCGCGCGAAGTGCGAACTCCACGACCTGCTTATTTAATATAGGAAGAGATCCCGGCATACCCGTACAGATCGGGCAGACATGGGTGTTCGGCGCTGCGCCGAAATCTGTTTTGCATCCGCAGAAAATTTTCGTCTTTGTGGCTAACTCCACATGGACCTCAAGACCGATGACGGTTTCATACTGTTTCATGATAAGGTCTCCTTTCTGGCAAACGGAAGTGTCCATCCACCGCGGACATTCTCGATGGCGGATGCTGCGGCAAACAGGGTCTTTTCTCTGAAGCAGTCACCGAGAAGCTGGACACCGATCGGTAGTCCCTTTTCGTTTATGCTGCACGGGACTGTGAGTCCCGGAAGACCTGCAAGGTTTACGGCAACCGTATAAATATCGCTTAAATACATCTTCATCGGATCGCTTAAAGAAGTTCCGATCTTTGGAGCTGCCGTCGGAGCTGCCGGTCCGAGAATGATGTCGTACTTTGCAAATGCCTCGTCAAAGGCTTTCTTGATCAGGGCACGTACCTTTAACGCTTTCAGGTAATATGCGTCATAATATCCGGAGCTTAAAACGAAGGAACCCAGCATAATTCTTCTCTTGACCTCCGGCCCGAATCCCTCGGATCTGGAACGCTTGTACATGTCGTGGAGACCTTCGTACTCTTTCGCGCGGTAGCCGTATTTGACACCGTCGAAACGCTCTAAGTTAGAGCTTGCCTCCGCAGCCGCGATCACGTAATATGCCGGGATCGTGTACTCCATAAGACCGAGGTCAAAGTATTCTACATCTGCTCCGCACTCCTTTAAGTAGGCTGCACACTGCTCGATGGCTGCTCTCACATCATCGTCAAGTCCGTCCGACAGATACTCCTTTGGGATACCGATCTTCATGCCGCGGATATCTTTTCCGATGGCGGAAGTGAAATCCGTGTCCGTTCTCTCCATGGAGGTGCTGTCTTTCTCGTCATGGCTTGTGATGGTCTCAAGAAGGGCCGCACAGTCGGCTGCATTCTTGCCGATCGGTCCGATCTGGTCCAGGGAAGACGCGTAAGCCACAAGGCCAAAACGGGAAACCGTTCCGTATGTCGGTTTGATTCCGGTAACACCGCAGTAGGAGCTCGGCTGGCGGATGGATCCGCCGGTATCAGAGCCGAGAGCCGCGAAGCATTCACCGGCTGCGACCGCCGCGCAGGAACCGCCGGAGGAACCGCCCGGAACATGTTCCGTATCCCACGGGTTCTTTGTGACCGCAAATGCGGAAGTCTCGGTGGTACTTCCCATGGCGAACTCATCCATGTTTGTCTTTCCGAGAATCACCATGCCGGCATCTGTGATCCTTGTGACCGCCGTCGCATCATAGAACGGGACAAAGTTTTCAAGGATTTTTGAAGCACATGTGGTTCTCATGTCTTTTGTACAGATATTATCTTTCACTGCGATCGGGACACCTGCCAACGGGCCTGTGTATTTTCCGGAACGGATTCCATTGTCCACTTCCTTTGCCCGTGCTAAGACCTTCTCCTCATCCACGGTGAGGTACGCGCGGATCTTCTGATCTTCCTTCGCGATCTGCGCCAGGGACGCCTTTGCGGCTTCCTCTGAGGTGATCTCGCCTGCTTTTATCTTCTTTGCCAGCTCTGTGGCGGAAAGTTCCAGTATTTTCATATCCGTCTCCTCCTAACCGATGGTTTTTGGAACAAGGAACTGTCCGTCCTTTTCCTTCGGCGCATTCTTTAACAATTCTTCCTTCGGGGTACTCTCAAGAACAACGTCCTCGCGGAACACGTTCTTGATCGGGAAGATGTGGGTCAACGGCTCCACATCGGAGGTATCTAATTGATTCAGCATATCAACATAATCGAGCATCTGCTGAAGATCCTGTCTTGATTTTTCTTTCTCGTCTTCTGTCAGGTGAAGCTTTGCCAAGATCTCAATCTCATCCATCGTCTTATCGGTGATCATCTCTGCCATAATCTCAAATCCTTTCTCTATACCATCACGGTTTTAATCTTGTCATATCTCTCGGGAACAGGCATGCCTCACGGACGTTGTCCTCTCCGATCATCTTCATGGTCAGGCGCTCAAGGCCGATTCCGAGACCACCGTGGGGCGGCATTCCGTATTTGAAACAGTCAAGATAATCTTCCATCCCCTCGATGTCCATGCCTTTCTCCGCGATCTTCTTTAAGAGCGTCTCGTAATCATGGATCCGCTGGCCGCCTGTGGTGATCTCAAGACCGCGGAATAAAAGGTCAAAGCTTAAGGTGAATTCCTTGTTCTCCGGATCGTCCATCGCATAGAACGGACGTTTCTTTGACGGATAGTGGGTAACGAAAACAAACTCTGCTCCGTACTCAGATTTGAAGTACTCGCCGATCAGCGCCTCTTCCTCCGGCTCTAAGTCATGTGGGCTTCTGATCTGTCTGTCATACTTTTCAGCGATCAGCCGTTTCGCTTCATCGAAGCGGACGAATGGGATTTTTTCCACGTTCGGAAGTTCGATCTTTAACAGGGCGACCTCCTTCGCGTAGTCTTTCTTCAGAAGTTCTACCACGTACTGCAGCATCGCTGTCTCCATCTTGCAGATATCCATGAAGCTGTCGATGAATCCCATCTCAAAATCAAGGCTTGTGTACTCGTTTAAATGTCTCTTTGTGTTGTGCTTCTCTGCACGGAACACCGGACCGGTCTCAAAGACTCTGTCGAACACGCCGACCATCATCTGTTTGTAGAACTGCGGGCTCTGCGCCAGAACTGCCGGTCTGTGGAAGTACTGGAGCTTAAAGAGGTTTGCACCGCCCTCTGCGGATTTCGCGCCGATCTTCGGGGTATGGATCTCGGTAAATCCCTGGCTTGTCATAAACTCGCGGAAGCCGCGGCAGATACCTTCCTGGATGCGGAATTTCGCTCGCTCGCGGACGTTTCTTAATGCGATGGCGCGGCGGTTTAAGTTTGCCTCCAGGGATGTGGGAAGTTTCCACTTGTCGATGGCAATTGGCATCGGCTCTTCCGGTTTTGAAAGGATCCTTGCATCGGCAAGATGGATCTCAATTCCGTGGGGTGCGCGCTCTTCCTTGAAAACAGTTCCAGTCACGCGAACTGCCTGACCTTCACGGATCTCGGAGAGGACTTCCTTTCCGGTTCCTGCCTGGATCACGGTCTGTAAGAGACCATCGCGGCTTCTTAAGATCACAAAGGAAATTTCTCCCATATCGCGGATGCTGTGTACCATGCCTTCAACGGTAACTTCGGTACCAACGGACTCTTCTCTTTCCAATTCTTCAAGAGTTTTTACTTTTCTGTCTTCTAATCCTGTTACAAACTCCATAATCTGATCCTCCTAAATTTGTGGGGTAAAATTTGAGGCCTTTTAGCTTGAACAACAAAAATCCCGCCCCGGAGACTTTTGCTTTTAAAAGTTCTCCGGGACGGGATCTATATCACCCGCGGTACCACCCGCATTGCATTTCCATGCCACTCATGAGTCGCCGCTTTCGCTGTCGGACCATCATCCTAACGACTCGGCCGCGTAACGTGCAGCTTGCGTGCTGTCCTACCATCGTATCCGATCTTCGAGCAGCCGGCTCCGGAGCGTTCCCGCCTTTCTCGTTTCTTCCATGCTCTCAGCTGTCACACGGTTCTCTGTAAAGTCTTTCGAAAGGGAGTTTCCTTCAACGCCTTTGTTTGATATCTTTTTGATGTTTTATGTTTTATCAGAGATTTTTGATTCTGTCAAGTGCTTTTAAAGAATTTTCGTAAGTTCCGAAAGCAGTGATCCGGAAATATCCCTCTCCAGACGGACCAAATCCTGCACCAGGAGTGCCCACGATACCGGCATTGTTTAACAGATAATCAAAGAAATCCCAGGACTTCATGTCGTTCGGAGTCTTTAACCAGATATACGGGGAGTTTACACCGCCGTATACGGTAAAGCCTGTGTCCTTTAAGCCTGTATAGATGGTCTTTGCATTCTTCATGTAACGAGCGATCTGCTCTGCTACCTGCACCTTTCCTTCCGGAGAATACACGGCCTCGCCTGCGCGCTGGATAATATACGGAGTTCCGTTATACTTTGAGCCCTGACGGCGCATCCACATGGCATTTAAGCTGACATCGCCGCACTTTAAGTCCTTCGGGATCACAGCAAAGCCGAGACGCATGCCGGTAAAGCCTGCTTTCTTGGAGAAGCTGCGCAGTTCGATCGCACATGTCTTAGCGCCCTCACACTCATAGATGGAGTGCGGGATGCCTGCCTCTGTGATATATGCCTCGTAAGCAGCGTCATAGATGATGACAGCGCCGTTCTTGTTCGCGAAATCCACCCATGCCTGGAGATCTGCCTTCTTGATCGCCTCACCGGTCGGGTTATTCGGGAAGCAGAGATAGATCAAGTCTACATGCTCCTTCGGAAACTCCGGAAGAAATCCGTTGTCAGCAGTACACGGCATATATACGATCTTGTCGAAACGGCCTGTCTCACCGTTGTAAAGACCGCTGCGGCCTGCCATAACATTGGAATCCACGTATACCGGGTATACTGGATCGCATACAGCGACAACGCTGTCTAAGGAGAATAATTCCTGGATATTTCCGCAGTCACACTTTGCGCCGTCGGATATGAAGATCTCGTCAGCAGAGATGTCGCAGCCGTTCTCCTGGAAATCCTCTTTTGCAATAATATTTCTTAAAAAGTCATAGCCCTGCTCCGGAGCGTAGCCGCGGAAAGTCTCAGCATGTCCCATCTCATCGACAGCTTTGTGCATCGCTTCAATGATCGCTGGAGCGATCGGCTGTGTCACATCACCGATTCCAAGACGGATGATCTCCTTTTCCGGGTGCTCTGCCTGGAATGCTGATACTCTCTTTGCGATATTTGCGAAGAGATAGCTGCCCGGCAGCTTGGCAAAATTTTCATTGACTTTAAACATGTCTCAAATCCTCTCTTTCTGTAAATGCATGTGGGGTCTGGTTGCCAAATGCCTAACCGGCTCTGCGTGCAGGCACGCTATCCGGTTAGTCGCTTTGCACCACTTTTATATGTAAATATACCACACATATGCAAAAACTGCAGTAAAAATCCGGCAAATACTTTAACTTTTTGTTACAGTTCAGCCATGCGCTGGTTTGAATGAGAAAGTGTGTTGCAAGCTTGCTTGCATAAGCACTTTTTCATCCAAATCAGCATATGGTGAAACCACCAAGCTTCTTGTTTTCATGAATATGAAAACAAGAAGATATAATGACTGAACTGTAACAATTTTTTTTGCAATAACCAGGTAAAGTGCCGGATGATTACCGACTTGCAGGTCCAGCTTGGCTCTCCGCACACGGCGGGGATAAACATTAATCTTCATGGATCAGCATGGTGACCATATGGGCGCTCTCCGTCATGGTTCTTCCTGTGTCCATGCTGGTCTTCTGGAGATAGCGGTGCGCTTCCGGCTCGGAAAGATGATTTCTCTTCATGAGAAGCTTCTTTGCACGTCTGAGTACGCCCTGCTCCTCCGCACTTTCAACAAAGCCTGCGAAAAGCGGATGTGCATGGTTCGGTCTTGATTTTAATTCTGGATGAGCCTGAATTCCCACATAAAACGGGTGATCCGGGAGCTCGATCATCTCAACGATATGACCGTCCGGGGACTGACCGGAGATCATCATGCCATGGGATGTAAAATCATCGCGGTAATGGTTGTTGATCTCAAAGCGGTGTCTGTGACGCTCATTGATCAATTCTGTTCCATAAAGGGCATATGCCTTGGACTTTTTGTCGAGAACACACGGATAGGAACCAAGACGTAAGGTTCCGCCAAGGTTCTCAATGCCGTTCTGATCCGGCATCAGATCAACCACCGGATGTGTTGTATCCGGATTCAGCTCGGAGCTGTTTGCATCCTCATATCCCAGAACATTTCTCGCAAATGCGACCATGGCCATCTGCATGCCGAGGCAGATTCCGAGGAATGGGATCTTGTTCTCTCTCGCATAGTTGGCTGCCAGGATCATTCCCTCGGTTCCTCTGGAACCAAAACCGCCCGGAATAATGATTCCGTCCACACCGGCAAAGGTGTCATCGAGGATCTCCGGAGTTAAGAACTCGGAATCCACCCACTTGATGGATACCTTTGTGCGGTTTGCGATGCCTCCGTGCTTTAATGCCTCCATAACGCTGAGGTATGCGTCATGAAGCTGGATATATTTTCCTACCAGGGCGATGGTCACTTCGCTCGTCGGATTCTTTAACGCGTCCACCATCTGTTTCCAATCGCCGAGCTGCGGCTCCGGGCACGGAATGTTCAGGCACTCACATACGACCTGGGCCAGGCGCTCTTTTTCCATTGCAAGTGGAGCTTCGTATAAATATTCAACATCCAGGTTCTGGAGCACATGATCCTCCGGGACGTTGCAGAATAATGCGATCTTGCTCTCAATGCCATCCTCAAGCGGAACCTCAGTACGGCATACGATCACATCCGGGAAGATTCCCATTCCCTGAAGGGCTTTAACACTCTGCTGGGTCGGTTTTGTCTTTAATTCGCCGGATGCCTTTAAATATGGAACAAGCGTTACATGGATCAGAACTGAGTTCTGGTATCCGATCTCGTGGCGGAACTGACGGATCGCCTCTAAGAACGGCTGGCTCTCGATATCGCCGACGGTACCGCCGACCTCAATGATCGCGATGCGGTCCTCATCCGGGGATTTCGCGCGGTAAAATCTTGCTTTGATCTCGTTTGTGATGTGTGGGATCACCTGTACGGTACCTCCGCCGAAGTCTCCGTGACGCTCTTTTTGAAGAACGGTCCAGTAGATCTTTCCGGTGGTTACGTTGGAGTTCTTATCAAGGCTCTCATCAATGAAGCGTTCATAATGTCCAAGGTCCAGGTCGGTCTCTGTTCCATCGTCTGTGACGAACACTTCTCCATGCTGGATCGGATTCATGGTACCCGGATCAATATTGATATAAGGATCGAACTTCTGCATCGTTACCTGATAACCTCTTGCCTTTAAGAGACGTCCAAGGGATGCGGCGGTAATACCTTTGCCGAGTCCGGAGACAACGCCTCCCGTGACGAATACGTATTTAACTGCCATACCTTACCTCCAAATTTATATTACTGTTAATGTGGGGAAACTGTAGTTTCATATAATGCTGAAAGCCAGCTGCTCCGTGGCTTCGGCACTCCCGCAGCTACCGCCAGCATTCGTAATCCGGGCTATCGCCCTGCTTACCATACCGGCTTGGCCGTCAAATGCCTATTCTTCACTGCGTGCAGGCACGCAGAATGTCTAACCGCTTGACAACGCTTTCAAGTAAAAAAAGGTGACAGAAGTACTAAGACTCTGACACCTTTGTCTAATTCATTCCATCACTATGAAACTTATTTTTACGCAGGATTAATTGCTCATAGGTATTGACTGCGCTAAAAAAATATGGAACTACTATATTCCATTTTTTCAAATTTGTAAAGTAGTTTTTTCGCAGTTTGTTAAAGTTTTTTCATCCAATTCCTTCCATACGGGATCCGCAGCCTGAAAAGACGATTCTTATGTCCTGACATAGAATTGTTTAAAACTGTTTTGACTCCTTGAAACGGCAGAACAACTGTAAGACCATCCGAAACAGAAAAATGTTTAATAATAGGAACGCTGTCTGTGATCAAAAAAAGATTCAAAAAAATGTGTTGACAAATCCTGAAAAACGAGTATATTATACCACCATAAGAGCAAGGGCGCTTGGGTGCATGAAACATACACCCCGGTGCCCTTCTCGCATTTTACGGATCTTCCCCATAACCCCCTATACTTAAATATCGATCCGTAAAGTGACTACTGTCTGTTCCCCACCCCGGAACAGGCAGCAAATCAAGTATAATTTCCCGCATATGGGGAGCAAAGAAGTTCCTCAGCGGAGTTGAAAGGAGAAACATCTATGAGCAAAAGCATTCCTGAACTGTATGGAAGTCTTGTATTCAACGACTCCGAAATGAAAGCACGTCTCCCGAAGGATATCTACAAAGCACTTGCAAAGACCATCAACAGCGGTTCCCATCTGGAACTGGATGTCGCAAACTCTGTAGCTGTTGCCATGAAAGAATGGGCTCTGGAGCATGGCGCTACCCATTTCACCCACTGGTTCCAGCCGATGACAGGCATCACCGCTGAGAAGCATGACAGTTTTCTCTCTCCGACCGGTGTCGGCGAAGCAATCATGGAATTTTCCGGAAAAGAACTCGTAAAAGGTGAGCCGGACGCGTCCAGCTTCCCGTCAGGCGGTTTACGCGCTACCTTCGAAGCCCGCGGCTATACCGCATGGGATCCTACCTCTTTCGCATTCATCAAGGGACATACGCTCTGTATCCCAACTGCCTTTTGTTCTTACAGCGGCGAGGCACTCGATAAAAAGACTCCGCTGCTCCGCTCCATGGAAGCTGTCAGCAAAGAAGCTACCCACTTACTCCACATTTTAGGAAAAACAGATGTCAAACGCGTCAACACTACGGTAGGCGCTGAGCAGGAATATTTCCTGGTAGACAAAGAGTGCTACCGCTTAAGAAAAGACCTGATCTTCTGCAGACGTACCTTATTCGGCGCTCCGGCTCCGAAGGGACAGGAAATGGATGACCACTACTTTGGTTCCATCAAGCCGAGAGTGGAAGCCTTCATGGAAGAATTAAATGAAGAACTCTGGAAGCTCGGAATTCCGGCAAAGACTGAACACAACGAGGTTGCTCCTGCGCAGCATGAGCTTGCTCCTGTCTTTGAAACCGTCAATGTTGCTGTTGACCACAACCAGCTCGTTATGGAGATGATGAAGAAGGTTGCTGACCGCCACGGTCTTACGTGCCTGCTCCATGAGAAACCGTTCGAGGGCATCAACGGAAGCGGAAAACATAACAACTGGGCACTCTCCACGGATACCGGTGAAAATCTTCTGAATCCAGGAAAGACACCGGCAGAAAACACACAGTTCTTACTGTTCTTAGCAGCCGTTGTGGAAGCTGTTGATGATTATGCGGATCTTTTAAGAATCTCCGTTGCAACGGCCGGAAACGATCACCGTCTCGGAGCAAACGAGGCACCGCCTGCAGTCGTTTCCTTGTTCTTAGGTGAAGAGCTGGAGGCTGTTGTCGATTCCATTAAATCCGAAACATATTTTGAAGGAAAGGGTGCCGTTCAGATGTCCATCGGCCCGAAGGTACTCCCGCACTTCACAAAAGATAACACAGATCGTAACCGTACATCACCGTTCGCCTTCACAGGAAATAAGTTTGAGTTCCGTATGCCGGGCTCCTCTCTCTCCCTGTCAGGTCCGAACGTGATCTTAAATACAGCAGTTGCAGAGTCTCTCGCAGGCTTCTGCAAGGTCTTAGAAGGGCTTACCGGCTCAGAGCTTGATTTGGCGATCCACAAGCTTTTAAAGGATACCTTCACAGACCATGCAAGGATCATTTTCAACGGCAACGGCTATACCGATGAGTGGTTAGCGGAAGCCAAGAAACGCGGACTCCCGAACCTGAAATCGACACCGGAAGCTCTTCCGCATTTAATTGCCGAAAAGAACATCGAGCTTTTCACAAAGCATCATGTACTGACAAAAGAAGAACTCTTCTCCCGCTACGAGATCCTTCTTGAGGATTACGCAAAAACGATCCATATCGAGGCTAAGACTATGGAGGAAATGGTACAGAAAGACTTCCTTCCGTCTCTGTTCTCCTATGTAAACGATCTCGCATGCACAGGCAGCACCAAGAAAGAGCTTGTTCCTGGCATTACAACAAAGGCGGAAGAAAAGCTGATCACAAAGCTCTCCGGACTCGCAGATACGATCTCTGATGAGCTTGATATCTTAAAGGATATGATCGGTACCGCGGAAGGCATGGATGACTACTTAAAGGCTGGAACTTACTACCATGACACGATCCTTGCCGAGATGGAAACGATCCGTCTGGCTGTCAACGATGCGGAAGTCCTGATCCCGGAGGATTATCTCCCGTATCCGACATACGATGCATTGCTCTTCTACATTTAATTGTTTTGCTCATAGGGAAGACCGCCGGTTACCAGAGAAATCTGGACCGGCGGTCTTTTCGTATCATATTTTACTATGCGCCATTTGCATTTAAAATTGCTGCAATCATTTTCAGCGTCACGTTCTTATCCACTCTGGCATTGCTTTATGAAAGTTTAACTTTCTTGAACTCTTCCATGAAATCAACAATATAGTTTGCTGTGGTCTCGAGCATTTCCTTGCCCCACTCTTCTGTAGCGGTACTCGGATGATCCGGTCCAATCCATCCGTTGTCTGTAACATGCGGAGTTTTGCGGGGAATCTCAACGGTAACTCCCTTATACTCAACAGAACGGAAACCAGTTGTCTTCAGATTATCAGACAGGTGCTTAAACTGGAGTTCACCACCTATCTCACTCTTGTCAACTAAAGACGGATCAATTCCAAGAATCGCAGCTGTTTCCTCACCGCCGCCGTGACCGCCTTTCCATGCTGGGTTCATATCCCATGCCATCAGCCACCAGTTAAGCATAGCAACCAGGCAGCCTTTATCCTCGAATTCCATGCCAAGGCGCTGAATCATCTTGATGTTACCGCCATGTCCGTTCAGAAAAACGAATTTTCTTGCGCCGTGACGATACAGACTCAGGAAAACCTGACGGCAAAACTGATAGAGTACCTCGCTGTCAATATCAATTGAACCAGGATACGGAGCTAAACCTGGGCTGGAACCATATGGAATGGTCGGAGCAATCAAAACATCACTCTTCTTCTCGATTTTCTCCAACAAATGATTTGGAATCAGTGTATCGGTTCCAAGCGGCATGTGACGACCGTGACACTCAATACTGCCGATAGATATAAGTACCATATCATTTTTTTCAAAATATTCCTGTGCTTTCGGCCAAGTCAAATTTTCAAGTCTCATAGTTTCTTTCCTTTCACATAATAATTATTATCTGCTGAAAAATCGGACGATCCGAAAACCAGACAGCCCGACATTCATCAATTACTGTGTTGCCGTTAATTACTGTGCAACCTTAACCTTATCCAAGCTGTAGTAACCATTTGCGTCCATAATGAATCCTTCAACATTTTTATTGATATCTTTCCATTGACATCCCAATTTCGTAATGTCTGAACAGATACGCCTATAATTTTTGAAAATTTATGTATAGAATAATATTAACTCAGAGTATTAACTCCTTTTAATAGTACTCTACCCTATATCCTATAAAACTCAACATCTATCTATATGATTTATCTCAGTCGAGAAGACTCTCACCTCTTCAGGTGGCGAGTAATAACAAATTAGTCTCAGTGGGAGTTAGTCTCCGACTGAGATAAACGCTCCGCGAGGATGTACAGTGATTCTGTAAAGAATATGTCAGCTTACGCTGAGCAGAATCACGCACCAAGTCTCACGGACGTTTGACTTAAAATTTAACTGTTAATAACCTCCTGTGCCTCTTTAGCATTGAATTTTTATCTGACAATTTAAAAGTTTCGTACCATTCTTGCTAAAATAAGTATAGTCTATGCCAATAGGATTGTCAATAATTTTAGCTTTCTCTTAACAATAAAAAAAGATATCCATTATTTCGTTAATTTTTTGTATTATTTTTTATTATGACAGCATTTTCAGAAGTTTTCATGACTGCCTAACACACTCTTTTTATGCTTTGGCAATCATATTATAAAACAATAATTATTAATGATATTATTGTGTTCCTTTTGTGTAATAGGAAATTTATTATTGCACAAAATAAAGCTTTCGTTTTTATTAACAATCTATTATAATTATAATGAGTTTTTAGCTAACGGACAAAAACATCCGTGTAACCTTTTTCTACTGGTAAGGAGGAAATGAAACATGCGAAAAATTGGTGGTATGTTCCACTACGAACCCAACACACCTATCGAAAACGGATACTTTTCGCGTATCTGCTCACCTGGTGATGATCTGGCATTTACCATGTCCGGACGATGCGGTATCTATTATTGTTTACAGGATATTGCACGGTACGATACGCGTAAAGTCGCGTATGTGCCTATGTATACCTGTGGAACGGTCCTTGCTCCTTTTAAGAAAGCCGGATATCAGCTGAAATTTTATGAGCTGGACCAGAATTTGCACAGCATTTTTGACACAGCGGTTATCGATGAAATCAGTGTTTTATCTCTTTGCGGTTACTATGGCTTCTGCAACTATGATCACAGCTTTGTTAAAGCCTGCAAAGAAAAAGGAGTTGTTATTTTTGAAGATGTAACTCATTCCATGCTTTCAGCTGACGGTATCGATCCTCTCTGTGATTATTTTGCCGGAAGCTTCCGAAAATGGATGGGGGTTGCCTGCGGGGGATTTGCTGTTAAACGAAACGGAACCTTTGAAACACCTCTTCTGCCGGTAGAATTAACACATCTCAAGCAACGCAAAGAATCCATCGAGACAGAAAACAGAGATATTTTCTGGGAGGGAGAACTTCGACTTCGTCAGATGTTTGATAGCTTTGCCAGTGATGATAATTCAGAATATCTCCTACGCCATGCTGACTTCGATTCCATTTGCAGGACAAGGCGTGAAAACTATGCTGCACTTTTAAAAGCCCTTGCAGCACCGCTTCGCGGTGTGCAGATAGTCTTTTCCGAACTTCCGGAGTCTGCTGTTCCAAGCCATTTCTGCCTGTATGCCGAAAAACGCAGCGAATTACAGCAATACCTGACAGATCACCAGATTCTCTCGACTGTCTACTGGCCAATGGGACCGCTGGTTCATCCGCTACCGGAATCATCAGTACAATACATTTATGACCACATTATATCCCTTCCCTGCGATCAGCGCTTCTCACCTTCTGATATGCAGTATGTCGCGCAGATCTTAATGGATTATTCTGAAAATTTCACGAGATAAATATGCAGGAACAACGAAAAGCTTCAAATGCAAAAAACCAGATACCGCGGTATCTGGCTTCTTGCTGTAGACGAAAAAATCCCCCGGGGGAAAACCACCGGAGGATCTCATAATTCTTAATTAGTCTTCAACTTTAACGATTTCACGCTTGTTGTAGCTGCCGCATGCCTTGCATACTCTATGAGGCATCATTAAAGCACCGCACTTGCTGCACTTTACTAAGTTCATAGCGGACATTTTCCAGTTCGCTCTGCGGCTGTCTCTTCTCGCTTTGGAAGATTTATTCTTAGGACAGATAGACATGGTTACACCTCCTTAAACTGTTTGAAAATATCCTGGATGGCTGCCATCCGCGGGTCAGGAACCCATGTATCACAGCCGCAATCTCCCTTGTTGAGATTTGCTCCACATCTACTGCAGATTCCCTTGCAATTATCCTTGCAAAGGACCTTCATAGGCAGGTACAATGATAACTCATTGCAAACCAGCATATCGGCATCCAGATTATAACCAGATAAATAAGATTGTTCATCCAAGTCCTTCACTCTGTCCTCATCGGAAGCATTCATATCGATCTCCTGGTCAAACTCAATATCTGTGGTGTAATTCACCGGTTCCAGACATCTTGAACAGGGAATCGCAAGAGTCACGGAAGTATTTCCCGTAAGACTCAGCTTTCTGTTTCCAAGGTTTTTTACAGTGATCTTTACCGGGTTCGCAGAAACCACCGGATACTCAACTCGGGAGCCCTTGTAAGCTTTCGCTTCAAACGGTACTTCCCAGGTTTTCTCTTTGCCTTCCAGAGTAAAAACTTCAGATAAATTAATCAGCATATTATGTTTCTCCTAATACGCACTAAGATATTATATATGAACAGGAACAATTTGTCAACAATTTTTCTAATAAAATATTAAATTTTAAAAGCTCTGTTTTTCATGCATTTCTGCGCTCAAACCATATTCTTGTGACAAATTCTTAACCGCGCCAGAGCGCGCATCAAGAGCACCAGGAACGAAATACTTTCGTACCTGTAAGAAACCCCAGCGTATGTCGAGAGGGCTTCAAAGCCGTCCTGAAGACGTTAAAACCTCCAGACAGCACAGAAGCCAACCCGCTCATCTCCTGCTCTCACAGGGTTCTGAACGGGTCAGCGTCATTGCGAATCAGTTCACCATACAGATATCCGCACGGACAAACTGTCAAAAATTATTTTACGAGAGCCAGAGTCTCTCTTGCGATCGCAAGCTCCTCGTTTGTCGGGATTACCATAACTTTAACTTTGGAATCCGGTGTGGAGATTACGATATCTTTTCCTCTTACGCTGTTAGCCTCGTCGTCGATCTTGATGCCAAGGTAGGATAAATGCTCGCAAACAGCTTTTCTCATGGACTTGCCATTCTCACCAAGACCTGCTGTGAATGCGATCACATCTACGCCATCCATAGCTGCTGTGTAAGCACCGATGTACTTAACAACGCGGTAGTTGTAAGCTGCAAGAGCTTTCGCTGCGCGGTCGTTGCCAGCCTCAGCTGCTTCCTCAATGTCACGGAAGTCGCTGGATACGCCGGACAGGCCAAGAACACCGGACTTTTTGTTCAGAACGTTCATAACGCCTGCGATGTCGAGGTTCTCTTTCTTAGCGATGAACTCCATGATAGCCGGATCCATATCACCGGAACGAGTTCCCATGATAAGTCCCTCAAGTGGAGTGAGACCCATGCTTGTATCTACGGATTTGCCGTTCTTTACAGCGGAAAGGCTTGCGCCGTTACCAAGATGGCAAACGATGATCTTTAAATCTTCGTACGGTTTTCCGGCAACCTCAGCAGCTCTCTTGGACACAAAGCTGTGGGATGTTCCATGGAAGCCGTATCTTCTTACTTTGTACTTCTCATAGTACTCGTACGGAAGACCGTAAAGATAAGCCTCCTCCGGCATTGTCTGATGGAAAGCGGTATCGAATACAGCTACCATCGGTACGTTCGGCATAAGCTCCTGGCAAGCGCGGATGCCGATCAGGTTTGCCGGGTTGTGAAGCGGTGCAAGGTCGTTGCACTCTTCGATCGCTTTCATAGCCTCATCTGTGATCACTGTGGAAGAAGTAAACTTCTCACCGCCGTGTACGACACGGTGACCAACAGCGCCAACCTCTGCAAGACTTGCGATAACGCCGCTCTTCTTGTTTGTAAGAGCGTCTAATACCATCTGGATCGCCTGTGTGTGTGTCGGCATCGGGGAAACAGTGACTTCCTTCTCTCCGCCTGCCGGCTGGTATGTGATCTGGCTTCCTTCGATACCGATTCTCTCGCAAAGACCCTTTGCAAGAACTGCCTCTGTGTCAGAGTTGATTAACTGGTACTTTAAGGAAGAGCTTCCGCAGTTGATAACTAAAATATTCATGACAGATAAAACTCCTTGTGATTATAAAATAGAATCTGTGTCTTCCGGTCTCCAGAACGAAGACTGGATATTACAGTTGTTGCCAAAAAGGGAACGCCGTTTCCTCTTGATCGATTTTGCGTCGTTCCCCATTGTTGTTAAGTAATTATAGATTAAGCCATCTGAGCCTGTACAGCTGTGAGGGCTACTACACCAACGATATCCTCAGCGGAGCATCCACGGGAAAGATCGTTGACCGGTCTTGCGATACCCTGAAGCATCGGACCATAAGCTTCTGCTTTTGCAAGTCTCTGAACCAGCTTGTAACCAATGTTACCACAGTCAAGGTTCGGGAAGATCAGTACATTAGCATGTCCGGCAACTTCGCTTCCTTTTGCTTTTGCCTTTGCTACGGACGGAACGATTGCAGCATCAAGCTGTAACTCACCGTCAAGGTCAAGCTGCGGGTACTTCTCGTTTGCGATCTTTGTAGCTTCTACAACTTTATCTACAAGTGCGTGTTTCGCACTGCCCTTTGTGGAGTGGGAAAGCATAGCCACGATCGGCTTTTCTCCAACAAGTGCGCGGAAGCTCTTAGCGGAGCTGTCAGCGATTGCAGCGAGCTCTGCAGATGTCGGATCCTGGTTTAATCCGCAGTCAGCGAAGAGGAATGTGCCGTTTGCGCCAAATTCGCAGTTCGGAACATCCATGATGAAGAAACCGGATACAAGCTCTGTTCCCGGAGCTGTCTTTAAGATCTGAAGAGCCGGTCTTAATGTATCAGCTGTTGCGTGGCAGGCACCTGCAACAAGTCCGTCAGCGTCTTTTTCTTTTACCATCATAACGCCGTATGTGATGTAGTCTGTCTTTAAGATCTCCTGTGCTTTCTCGAGAGTCATGCCCTTTTTCTCTCTTAATTTGAACAGTGTCTCTGCATAATGGTCGAATTTCGGATCTGTATCCGGATCTACGACTTTAAGACCTGTAAGGTCCACTTCCAGCCAGTGAGCACCATCCATGATCTTCTCCTCTTTTCCGATCATGATCAGGTCAGCTGTCTTCTCCTTTAATACCTGTGCTGCTGCGATAAGAGTTCTCTTATCGTTGCTCTCCGGCAGGATGATGGTCATTACATCCTGTTTTGCCTTTTCCTTCATAAGATCAATAAATGCCATGATGATTGACTCCTTCCTCAATATAGGTTTTCATACGTGTTTTTATTATATCGCAGCTAAATACTGGATACAAGACTATATTCCCCAATTTTTTGCACTTTTTTCAATACCTCTCGTTAAATTAAAAACAATAATGAAAATATAAGAGCTTCGGCAAGCAAAGACTGCCAAAGCTCTTACAATTTCATAGGATCTGTTATCGCTAATCCCTTCCGTCTGGAATATAGAAGAACACTTTTTTCCCCATCTATTTTCTGTTATCAGATCTTTTCATACCGCTCAACATCCACAACGAAGATCGTTGCTCCTCCCACATCGACAGACATCGGCATGGTTGCACAATGAACCATTGAGGAACCGGATACATATGGCATATTGATGGTGATCTTCTGGTGATGGCCGCATTCCTTCTTAATAATATCGATAGCCTCGTCGACACGTTCCGGCTCAGTAACGATCATCAGAGTCGTATTACCTTTTTTCAGGAATCCACCGGTAGTAGAAAGACGTGTCACACTGAATTTGTGTTTTGTAAGAGAAGTTGTAACATCGTCCTCATTGTCATAACGGATAATTGCGTAGATCAGTTTCATATAGCATCCATCCTTTCTGCGTCTTATTTCCAAAGATTGCGGTGACCGCCGCAAAGATGTAAAATATAGTCTTAAAAACATATGCGTAAAAATCTGACATCTGTTCAGTTGTGAAATCGTCAGAACTTTCACTCATTGTTTAAACGCAGTATATCACATTTTTCCTTTGATAACAATAAATATTGCATTAAGTTTTTGTTTCGTCTATATTATTAGATAATGATTTGCATTTTCGGCACGGTATGACACTGCCTTACTCGCAGCAATAAATCCATTTCATTCTACCAAAAGAAATGCAAATTCAATTTTGACCACTGATCGACTTTATTTAAGGAGTTTACACCATGAAAACAGCCGCCATCATCGCAGAATATAATCCATTCCACAATGGTCATAAATATCAGCTTGAAGAGACAAAACGCCAGACAGGTGCCGATTTCATTGTCGTTGTCATGAGCGGTGATTTTGTCCAACGGGGGATTCCGGCAATGTACAGCAAAACCTTCCGTACCCGCTCTGCCCTTCTCTCCGGGGCTGATCTCGTGATCGAGATGCCTATCTTTGGAACCTTAAGCGCCGCCCAAGATTTTGCCCGTTGCGGTGTCTCGCTGTTTCACCATATGGGAATGATCGATATCCTTTCCTTTGGCAGTGAATCCGGCAATATCGAAGAATTGTGGCAACTGGCTGATCATTCCGCATTGGAAACGAACGAACAGTCCGCCCTGATCCGCGAAGGTCTTCGAAGTGGTCTCACATACCCGCAGGCTCTGACTCTCGCAAAGAAAGAGACTGTGCCAGCTTCTCCAAATGACATTCTCGCAGTTGAATATCTGAAAGCATTAAAAGAATTCTCTTCCGAAATCAGTCCTTGGACTCTGAAACGCTCAGACCCAGGCTACCATTCTGAGGATCGGAACGGCTCCTTCGCTTCCGCAACAGCTATTCGAAAAGCAGTTTTTTCGCAGGATTTGGAATTTCTCGCTGCTGTTTTACCGGATTCGCATTTTGAATGCATGAAAGAAGAATCTGAGGTTCCGCTGTTTCCAAATGATTTTTCTCTCCTCCTGAATCAGAAAATTTTAACTTCCGATCTGGAGAAACTTCAGAATATTTTCGGAATGCCGGGAGATCTTGCGGCAAAGCTCTATAAGAACCGATTAGAATTCTTTCGGACGGATACTCTGACTGCTCTCAGGAAAGACCGACAGTATACTTATGCCAGAGTCAGTCGTGCACTCATGAATCTCATGCTTGATATTAGCGTCGAAGACCAGTGTATGTTTGTAGATTTATTCCGTGCTCCATGGATCCGGATCCTGGGATTCAAAAGATCCTCCTCACTGCTTCTATCAGAATTAAAAAGGCACTGTGATATCCCGGTTATCGCAAAAACTGCTGACGCAAAAAATATCCTCTCCTCTTCCGCGTATGAACTTTTTAAGAAAAATCTAACTGCGTCTGAACTCACCAGGATGGTGCGGGAACTAAAATCCGGGAAACCGCAGAAAAACGAATTTACACAGGCACCTGTCATGATTCCATAAATATTTATTTTCGTTGGGAGCCGCTTTCCGTTGGCTCCCAACGTTTTTACATAAATACTGACACCCCATCGGCTGAATAATCCCCTACTACCGTTATGCTGCTTCCGACTCTCTCCCCGCTGCGATTTTTTGTTATTACAATTTTCTTGTCGATCCTGTCTTTCAACTCTGAAACATGAGAAATGATGCCAACCAGTTTTTTCCCTTCTGCCAGATTTCCCAATGCCTTTACTGCTTGATTTAATGCGTCTTCATCCAGAGAACCAAACCCCTCGTCCACGAACATAGCATCCATCTGGATTCCACCGGCCATCGACTGGATCTCATCTGAAAGGCCAAGTGCAAGTGACAGAGATGCCTGAAAAGTCTCGCCTCCGGAAAGTGTCTTTACACTCCGCTCACTTCCGTTGTAATGGTCGATGACATTTAGCTCCAACCCACTTTTATCCTTTTTATTGTCAGCACTTTCCCGCCGCTTCATCTCATACTGTCCGCTGCTCATCGTCATCAGTCGAAGATTCGCCCGCCGTAAGATCCGGTCAAAATATGCCATCTGGACATAGGTTTCAAGTTCAACTTTACTTTTACCGTTTAATGTTCCGCCTGCCGTATCCGCAAGGGAATGGATCCAGACATATTCCTTTTCCGTCTGTTCCATTCTGCCCTGCTGGCCACATACAGCTTCATAGATTCTGAGATTATTGTGCCAGGACGAATGTATTTTTTCACGAAGCTTTGATGTCTCTGCCTTCTCTGTTTCCAAATATTCCATTGTCTCTGAAAGTTCTTTTTCTGGAATATCTTCGAATCCCTGAATCTGCTTTTTAAGAGCTTCCGCTGCTGAATTCAGACTGGCATTCTGGTTCTGAAATCGCTCCAGAGCCTTTTTCGCGTCAATTGCTTCCTGATCAAGTTCACTTTTTCTGGTTTTCATGGATTGCAGATTATTTTCAATCTCCACAGCATTTTGACCTTCCAGCTTTCTCTGAAACTCTTCCACATGCTTCCGCAGCATTGTTAATACTGTCACCAGATTCTGTTCTGAAAGAGCAAGTTCTTTGTTTCTTTCTCCTGCAGCATTCAGATCTGTTTCCAGACGGTTTATCATACCACCCAATCCATCCAGCACTTTCTGCTGTTCTGTGTTCGCTTTTATGCGGATCTCCAAAGCCCGGAGTTCATCATCTAATTTTTCAATTACCGGATCTGCTGCAGTCACAAGCTCGTCAGGACCAGTTACAATTAAGGCCTCTTTGACCAGATTTTTTTCCGTTCCGCAGATCAGCTCAGCTGTATTTCTCATTTCCTGATCTAAATTCCTTTTAAAAAAGCTGGCTCTTTCACTAAGTCTCTGGACCTTTTCTTCTGCCTGCGCCTTTTCCTGTTCTTTTCGCTTCAGTTCCTTCTGGTCCGGAATCTCTTCTGAAAGTTTCGCCGGAGCCGGATGATGAATCGAACCGCATACCGGGCAGGGCATTCCAGCCTGTAAATTTTGGGCTAGAATTCCAGCCTGAGCATCCAAAAATAAGCGTTCAAGATGTGCATAGACACTGCGAATCTCATCGCACTGATCAACAGCACTCCGGTATTCCTCCTGAGCATTTTTTAACTCTCTATTGATAGACTCCACCCGGTTCATTTGTTCTTCCAGTTCATTTTTTCGGTGCAAAAGTTTCTCTTTTGCACGTGTGAGCCGTTCTCTTTCTACCGGAACTCCCAGATTATGCTCTTTCTCCCCGCGCCTGTCTTCCAGTTCTTTCTGGAGGCTGCTGACTTGATTTTCATTTTCCTTTTTTTCTTTCCGAATCTTCAAAAGAAGCTTTTCTTTTCCGTCGATCTCTTCACGAGTCTTATCCAGCTCGATAAAGCTTTGACGGCTAAGTTCAAGTTTCTGAATCCGTTCTGTCAGTTTCTCGCGTGTTCCTTCCTGCTTTTCTATCCTGTTCCACTCAGCGAGCACCCGTCCATATTCCGGCTGCAGTAACTCCAACTCCTGCTGTTTTGCTTTAAGTTCAGCTGCTGTCTTTTTTAGTAGGTCCGCTTTTCCCTTTTTTTCACTAACACTGCAAATCTGCTCTTCAATTTTCCTTAGAGTTTCATCCAGTATCTCCAAACGCTCCTGCTCTTTTTTCGTCTCAGCACGCAGTAAATTGATTCCATCAGTTATTTTCCCCTCAAAACCGGCTTGCTTTAAAGCAAGGAACTCCTGACCGGCAGCCGGATCCTCCTCAAAACTGGCATCATTCAAATACTGGCTGATACTCCGGCGCAGTTCATCGTAATCTTTTCTTCTTCTCCGTTCTTCGTCCCTGAGACGTATCTGAATCGTCTGATAGATTTCCGTATGAAAAATCTGCCGGAAGATTTCCCCACGTTCGGCAGTTCCTGCAATCAGGAGTTTCTGAAAATCCCCCTGTGCGATCATCGCGATCTGGGTAAATTGCTTATAGTCAAGACCCATAAGTTCCGTTACCGCCTTTGTCACTGCCCCCATTTTCGTAACAGGCTGACGTTCGTCGGGATAAAAGAGCTCCGCATCTGCCTTTTTTGTTGTAAATCCGGTTCCACGTTTCTTTTGGGTCTGATATTCCGGATTTCTACGAATTTTATATTCTTTTCGCTGGTAGGAGAAAGTCAATTCTACGAATGTTTCTGTCTCTGCCTTTGCGTATTTGCTGCGGAACATTCCGGATTCCCGCACAGTCCCACTCGCTTCCCCATACAGGGCAAATGTGATTGCGTCAAAGACCGTTGTCTTACCGGCACCTGTATCCCCCGTAATCAAGTAGAGCCCGTGTTCTCCAAGTTTTTCAAAATCAATCGTGCTCTCTCCCGCATAGGGGCCAAAAGCACTGATCACCAGTTTTTTTGGCTTCATTCTTTTATCTCCCGGATCAATTTTTCTGCAAACTCTTCCTGCTGTTTCATCATAGGCCGGTTATTCTGAAGTTCATAAAACTCCCGGAACAGTTCTAACTCTGTCTTTTCTTCTACATCCTGAACCGCATCAATCTGGCTGCTGGCTCTTGTCCTTTGATTATCATACAAAAGCTGCATAATATTCGGATAGATGACTCTTAGCTTCTGAAGTCCATCCGGCACATCATCCTCATCCGTCAACGTTACCTGAATATAATCTTCACAGTTCATATCCCGATAAAACGAACGGGCAGTCAGTTCCATATACGTTCCCCGGAGCTTTCGCATATCCCGAAATGGTTTTAAAGGCAGAAGTCTGATCTTTAACATTCCCTTTTCTTCCATCTCCACGACCGTGATCGATTTTTCCTGATCCGTCTCAGAGAAGGAATATTTCAGGGGCGTTCCGCAGTACCGCACCATGCCCTTTCCCACATTCTGAGGACTATGGATATGCCCCAAGGCTGTATAATCAAAAGCCTCAAAGACTGAGGCATCAATATTGTCAAGACCTCCGACCTGGATATCCTCCGATTCGCATCGGGACGCTCCTGTAACAAACTGGTGCGCCACGAGGATATTTCTCTCATTCGGATCGATCTCCATGTGGCTGATCACTGCACGTACTGCAGACTGGACATCTGTAATCAAATCTGACTCATCTTCAAATACGCGGCGCACAGCTGCCGGACGGATAAACGGAAGAAGATGGATCCAGACCGTCCCATACTGATCTGCGATCGGAATTTTCATGACAGTTCCGTCATAGACGGGGGAGAGATAAATTCCCCGGCTGTTTAGCAGTCTTCCTCCAAAAGCCAGTCGTTCCGCAGAATCATGGTTTCCGCTGATAACAAAGACGGGGAATTTTCTCTCCGCCAGCTTTGTGATAAACTCATCGAACACCTGAACTGCTTCCGCGGAGGGAATCTGTTTATCATAGATATCTCCTGCCAGGATCACTCCGTCCGGCATCTCCTTCTCCGCGAGATCCAGGATCCTTTCAAGAATATATTTCTGGTCCTCGATCATAGAAAATTCATTCACTCTCTTTCCGATATGAAGATCTGATAAATGGAATAATCTCATCTGTGCCTCCTGTGGTCTCTGCTGTTAATCCTATTGTAATGTCTCTCACCGGCAATAGCAAGCCATTGTCTTATAAAGAATAAGACCCCGGAACATATATCTGTCCATGGGATCTTATTCTCTGGTCAAAAAACGGTTCTTACCGCAACACTCATATCCGGGAAACATCTTTTTGAGGATCACTTTATATACGGATTCCCCGGTGTCTCCGCATAGTATTCCACGGAGATCATATTTCCGGCGCGTATCTCATCTGAAACCATTCCGTTTATCAATTTCAGCTCATAAACGTATTCCCGTACCGACATACCGGAGTGGTGATAATAAGTTTTTGCAATCGACCAGAGTGTATCACCTTTTTCTACCTCGATCGTCGTATAATAGCGGTTATAGACTGTATCATCACTCTCTTCATTCGCCATAACCAGAGTCTTTCCGAAAAAGCAGGACATAATCATTACAATCATAACAAGGGCTATCAAATACTTCTTCATACAGCTTCCTCCTTTGTATCCAGCGAGTCCAAACTTACGTTTGCGAACATCTGTTCTGCATCGAATTCTATCACGCGAACATATGTTTGTCAATTCTTTTTCGGTATTTTTCGAACAAAGGTTTGCTTTTTCCCGTATTTTATGGTACTATGTATACAGATGAAAAAAGGAGGGATTTCATGAGTCAGGGAAAAATTACTGATAAGCAGAGAGAAATACTTGAATATATAAAAGAAATGATCTTAAAGAAAGGTTATCCGCCGGCTGTGCGCGAGATTTGTGAAGCGGTACACTTAAAGTCCACTTCCTCCGTGCACTCTCATCTGGAATCCTTGGAAAAAAACGGCTATATCCGTCGTGATCCGACAAAGCCGAGAACGATCGAGATCCTTGATGACGATTTCGCCCTGACGAGACGCGAACTCGTAAACGTGCCGGTGATCGGTACGGTCGCTGCCGGAGTGCCAATCCTTGCAGAACAGAACATCGAAGATTATCTCCCGATTCCTGCAGAAATTCTTCCAAATAAGGAAGTATTTATGTTGAAGGTAAAAGGAAACAGTATGATCGAGGCCGGAATCTACAACGGCGATAAAGTGATCGTTGCAAAGCAACCAAACGCTGAAAACGGTGATAAGGTCGTTGCTCTGGTGGACGATTCCGCTACTGTAAAAACTTTCTATAAGGAAAATGGCCATTTCCGTCTCCAACCGGAAAATTCCTCGATGGATCCGATCATTCTTGATCAGGTCGAGATCCTTGGAAAGGTCATCGGTCTTTTCCGTATGATGAATTAAACCGATCTTTATTTTTACGGATAGTTCTTAAAGAATCGCTGTGATCCTCAAGGAACGTCTCTCCCGCCGGAGACCTCACTCCCACCGTGATAAACTTGCTATGACTTGCCGTTCGAAAAAGGCAGACATCTTATATGGCTCAGAGAAAAAGCCCCACTGGATATCTATGACTATACGACATCATTCGAGATCCGGTGGGGCTTCATGTTTTATTGTATTTCAAATTCTGCCGGTACCGAATATACTCTTCCGTCTGGCAAATAGATCTCTTTTATCATTTTATATTTGCCTTTCTGGAGTTCTCCGTATAACCATGCAAAATCTATATCCATAAACCGAGATTCTCCGGGTTCCAATTCGTAGGCAATCTCTATAAAACTATAATCTTCGGGTAAAACCGGAAGTTTCTCCCAACTATCATCCCAAAAGGCCTCCATTGTATACGCTTCCCCATAGATTATCGTTTCATTGCTGACATTGGAAAGCTTCAGCTGAAGGCTGTCAGAAGTTGCCAGCCTAATTCCCGCATGTACATAATCAAGATACTCCGCAGTTTCTTCCTTTGTAGCCTTTTCTGCTTCAAAGAGTGCAAAACCCGAATCATACTTTACATATAGTTTTTGAGGAAATTCCGGATCCCCGTAAACCTCCTGCCCTACGTTTAAGTGGGTGCCGTTTAAATCTTTTGTAGGGTATTCCAAATTATTCACAAAGGCTATCTGACCTAAAAACTCCCAGCTTCCCTTTTGTTGGAGATCAAAGCCGGTAGCATTATACAAATACAGGGAACCATCATAAAATAAAGAGATGCGTGGTACCTCTTCAGAAGCATAACCAGTAGGGGTGATCGTGTTTGTTTCCTGCGCTGCATTGGGTACAGTATGGCAGCCGGCCAGAAGCAGGCCGAAGATTCCAAATATGACTAATAATCTTTTTCTCATTACGACACCACCTCTCCATATGTTTGTATTACAAGACAACATTTCTATTATTATTATAGATAAACTCATGACCGTATGCCATAAAGTTTTCCTTACATTTATCTTTACAATTCTTACTGTTCTTATACCCGCCTTGCTTTATACCTGTTTTTCTGAGATAATAAAGCCTGATATGCAAAAACCTATAATGAAAGGAATTTTCAATATGAAAAAAATAATTACAGCGCTTCTGACTCTTACCATGGCTGCTTCTCTGGCAGGATGCGGCAGCAAGCCTGCAGATGAACCGACGAAATCCCCGGAAACGGTGATTGAATCGGCGGTTGATTTTTATACAGAAGTTTGGGATGCTTTGGGCGAGGACAGACAGTTTGCGGCTGTAGGTGGTGATGCAGAGCACGAAGCGGAAGCGCCGGCAAAATTCGCCATGACTGATGAGAATAAGGAGACATTTGAGTATCTTCTTCATGTAAACGATGAGCTTTATGATATGCTGGATGATGATACAGCTACCCTGCAGCATATGATGAACACCAATACTTTCAGTTCTGCCTTTGCAAAGCTTAAGGATACCTCGAAAGCCGAAGAATTTGCCGAGGATTACAAAGCTGAGATTCAGGGTCAGCACTGGATGTGCGGATTCCCGGATAAAGTGGTTGTCATCTCGGTTGCGGATTATGTCATGATGGCATATGGCGCTGAGGAATGTGTCGATGATCTGGTTGAGGCCTGCTCGGAAGTGGCACCGGATTCCACCGTTCTGGTGGATGCACCGGCTGTACTTGATTAGGAGGAACCTATGCTTTTTTCGAGCATACCATTTTTATTCTGGTTTCTGCCCGGTGTCCTGATCCTCTATGCAGCAGCACCGGGATCATTGAAAAATACGGTTCTCCTGCTTTCCAGCCTTTTTTTCTATGGCTGGGGAGAACCGAGGTATGTGATTTGGATGATGCTTGCCATCCTGATGGCTTATATATTTGGATTGCTGATCGAGCGTTATCAGAGTGTTCCGAAGCTTGCCAGGCTTTTTCTCGCACTTTCGGTTTCATCCAGCCTTCTCATGCTTGGCTATTTTAAATACGCAGATTTTTTTATCCGTAATGTAAATGCCGTCACCGGATGTTCGATTTCCCTGCTTAACATCACACTTCCCATCGGAATCAGCTTTTATACCTTCCAGATACTCAGCTATACGGTGGATGTATACAGGCAGGATGTGAAAGCCCAGAGAAATCTGATAGACCTGGCTACATATGTGGCACTCTTTCCTCAGCTGATCGCCGGTCCCATCGTCCGTTATTCGGATATTGCAGAACAGTTGAAGGGGCGTATTCATACTATGGGTAAGACGGCCCAGGGAATCCGTCGATTTATCTTAGGACTCGGTAAGAAGATTCTGATCGCCAATCTGCTTGGAGAATTGTGCAGCATCTTCCGGGCTTCGGATGATAAATCGGTACTTTTCTTCTGGATCTATGCAGTCGCCTATACCCTTCATGTATATTTTGATTTTTCAGGATACAGCGATATGGCCATCGGACTTGGAAAGCTATTTGGATTTGATTTTCTGGAAAATTTTAATTATCCTTTTATCTCGAAAAGTATAACTGAATTCTGGCGTCGCTGGCATATGTCTCTCGGCACCTGGTTTCGGGATTATGTCTATATTCCTCTGGGAGGCAGTCGTGTAAGTTTACCGCGGCATCTGTTTAATATATTTCTGGTCTGGATGCTGACGGGCTTCTGGCATGGTGCCGCCTGGAATTTCGTAATCTGGGGACTTTATTTTGCTCTGCTGCTGATTCTGGAGAAGATATGGCTTCTGGAAATCCTTAAAAAGAGCCATGTCTTAAACCGCATCTATGTATTGACTGCTGCTGTAATCAGTTTTGTGATCTTTGATGCCACTGATATGTCCCAGGCATTCTCGTACCTGAAAGCCATGTTTGGAACAGGCGGATATCCATTGACTTCTGCAGCATCCAGCTACTATTTCCGCAGCTATTTTGTGGTCTTGATGATAGCCCTGCTTGGTGCGACACCGATTCCAAAGTCCTTTTGCAGACGGATCCAGCAATGGAAAACAGGAACAGCAGTTATGTTATTCGCAGAACCACTGGCACTTTCAGCCCTGCTGCTTATCTGTACGGCTTTTCTGGTGGATGGCTCCTTTAACCCATTTCTTTATTTCAGGTTTTAGAAATTCTGGGGTTGGGAAGGAATGATAGATGATAGAATATAAGAATATAAAAAGCATAAAGAATACAAAAAATATCAATCATATAAATAACATGAACACCATAGTTACAGTGGTTGTGCTGGGAATCGTATTTGTTAGTCTTACCATGGCGTCCTGGCTGCTGCCGCCCCAGGAGTTTTCTGACAACGAACGTCGAAAGCTTACACAGCGCCCGAAGTTTTCCCTGGATACCATGTCCGATGGAAGCTTTATGACGGAATTTGAAAAGTATACTCTTGATCAATTTCCGCTGCGGGATCAGTTCCGGACGTTGAAAGCCTATACCACCTACGATGTGTTTGGTCAGCTTGATAATCATGATATTTATATACAGGATGGTTATGCAGCAAAGCTTGAATATCCGCTTCAAATGGATTCTCTGGAACATGCAGCGGACCGGTTTGCATATATCTATGAGAAATATCTGGCTGACAAGGAGATGAATATTTATCTCTCCATTGTCCCGGATAAAAGCTACTTTCTTGCGGAGAAACATGGATACCTCTCCACGGACTATGAAAAACTGTTCCATATGATGCGGAATCACATGAACTACGCAGACTATATCGATATCACAGGAACGCTGGATATTACGGATTACTATAAGACAGATACCCATTGGCGTCAGGAGAAGCTTCCAGAGACGGCAGCTGTTCTTGCGGAGGGCATGGGGACATCTATCTCCGGAGCTTACACAGAATATGCGCTGGATGTCCCTTTTTATGGTGTATATTATGGTCAATCTGCTCTTCCACTGCCGCCGGAAACGCTATATTATCTATCCAATGATGTTTTAGATGGCTGTATCGTGACCAATCATGAGGATCAGACGATGGGTTCCATCTATAATATGGAGAAAAAATCCGGCAAAGATCCTTATGAGATCTTTCTTTCCGGTCCCCGCTCTCTGATAACCATCGAGAATCCGAACTGTAAATCGGACAAAGAGCTTGTCATTTTCCGGGATTCCTTTGGCAGCAGTATCGCTCCTCTTCTTTCTGAAGGGTATGCCAAGATCACTCTGGTGGATATCCGGTATCTGAGGGCAGATTTACTTGAACGTTTTATAGAATTTAAGAATCAGGATGTACTATTTCTGTACAGTACATCGGTACTGAATCATAGTGAGACATTGACCTGATTGTAAACTTTGCAGAAGCATTGATCTGCCAAAATCAAAACAGATTTTACTCGCCCACCTTCTATTGTCCATGCCAATCAGCTTTCTAAATAAACCGTCCGGCCGGATAAATTTCGCTGTTCAATCCGCTGCGTTCGTGATAAAATGAAAGCAAGTGTTTCGGGATAGTACAGAATCATGGAGGGATGCAAATGGAACCGATATATTTGTCAATCCAGCCCGTGGAAACCGGGAAGCGGATAAAGCAGCTACTTTCGGAGCAAAACTATACGATCCGCGAGATCCAGGGTGCGTTCGGCTTTGAAAACCCACAGGCAATCTATAAGTGGATCGCCGGAAAATCGCTGCCGAGCCTGGACAACTTTATCATTCTCAGCAGATTATTACATACCAGTATTGAAAATATCCTCGTCATTGACGGGGATATTCCTCGTTTATGGGTCAGTTTAAACCAGTGGTTCAATGACATCTTCTCTCTCCTGCCTTATAATCGTGTCATAAGGAAGTGATGCGAAGGAGGTGAAACACATTATGAAAATAACTTCGGCTTATGCCAATAAACTGCTCAAAAGTCTGGCGGACGAAAAATCTTACTGGGAGGCCCAGGAAGCGTCATCCCGCACTTACGTTGCCGCTGTCGGCGAGGAACCGGTCATCCCGAAATATGACTATTCCGCCGTTTCTGAGACGTTAAAAGAAATCGACCGAAAAGCCGTCATCATCAAGCACGCCCTGAACCTGGCCAATGCCACCGCAAAGATCATGGTAGGCGATACGGAAATGAGTGTCGACAGCATTCTGGTAAGAATGGCACAACTTAGCTCCCGCAAAGCGACTCTGGACACCATGCGGAAATATCTGCCAAAAATGAGGGAATCTTCCCATGCATTCAGCTCCAGAAATGCCGTTCCTGAATACCGCTACACCAATTATGATCCAGAACTGGTAAAACGTGATTATGAATGCATCTCCGGTAAGATCATGGAAATGCAGATTGCCCTTGACCGGTACAATCAGACTTTCCTGTTTGAAGCGGACATTTAAAGGATTTTTCCGTACAGGGTCATTTTAAAAATGCAGATGGTCTTGTTAATGTTCAGTGGCATAGATTGTTTTGTTATCTTTTATCCATTGTATCTTTCAGTTCATGGTAAATTAATTCAAAAAATAAAAAGGTAAACAATTCCCCTGTAGAAAACCCGTGAGTGATCACGCCGGTGCCAGAGTACGGTTTCAGGCACCACGGCTGCGGAATGCAAATTTCGCAGCATTTTCCTTACAGACAGCTATCCCAAAGGAGGAGCCTATGAAAAATTTTCTGAGACTGGACGGCCGGTCCATCCTGTCCGTCCCTGCATATCAATCCCACAGGTTCCGAAAATACTTCGTCATAAGCTCCATGCCCTGCTTCAGGCACTGGTCCCGATACTCACGCAGTTCGCCCTCTGCCGCCAGCCACTTTCCCGAGATTTCTACATATTCCGGCACATCGCTCATCATATACAACCGGTGTGTATGCTCCCGCTTTTCTCTCGCAATCTCCTCTTCCGTCTTCAGCTTCTCACCGAACATGCCGTATTTTGTCGTGAATTCTTCCTGTGCCAAGTCATGCTCTTCCTCATACAGATTCTTCTTTCTGCATGTATCCTCATTTGCTTCCCGGAACAGAAATTCCATTCTTCCCAGGATACGATCCCATTTCCGGATATTTTCTTCTTCCGGTCCTTCAAAGAAGCTGGGATAACCATGGCTGTTGACACGAAGGTCATGAATCATGTTCGGAACAACCGTAAGAAACCATTGGTCAATCGACCAGATGTCACGGTAACAGTATCCGTACCGCAGTCTTTGATAAATACAGATGACGTCCTCTTTCCATATGGAAATCCTTTCCCATAATGATTCTTTCTTCCGATGTGACAGGAAAACGGAACATTCTTCCTTGTAACTCTTTCTGTTTTCCTTCGGACTCATTCGCTTTGCAATTCTCTTTACAGTATCCATGGACAGTTTCTCCTTTCCCGTAATATCCCTGATACGACAGTTATATCACGGCACAGGAAAAACTGCATTGAACCTGCGGTTTAATTCTTGCGAATATACGAAAGACAATCCCTACCTAAGCAGAGACTGCCTTTCTTTTGCTATTCAAAAATCATGTTTTTGCACGGGTTATTCCACCAACTTTAATATCCTGCAATTCCATCACCTCATCGGCATCCATATATGCATAATTTTCTCCCATCGCTTGTCTCCTTTCAATTCTTTACGCTCCCATCACCCACTTAAACACTTTGAAGTTCGTATCATCCCGCGGCGGGCAATAGACCGCAAATTCAATGGTTTTAAATGCGTACAGATAATCCGCAATCACTTCTTTGGCAGCACGCGCCACCACTTCCGGCTTATTTTGGAACGCCCCACATCCGAAAGCGCCCAGAATTACCGCTTCGTCACCGTTCAGTACGGCAACATCCAGAATCCTGGTCAGCCTCTGCTTATGGATTTCCAGCAGTTCCCGGTCACTGACTTTTACCGCCCGGTCGCCGTTACCCTGGTTGAACCGGTTGCTCGGCCGTTCCCGCAGGTTCGGTGCCGCACAGGTGATCACATCCACTTCATACCAGTCTTTTTCATCCATCAGCTTCGGCTTGTTCGTATCTGTCTTAAATACAGTCACATCCGGCGTATAGATGATATCCGCATTGTTGATCGGATTCTTTTCATTCCGATGAGGGTAATAGAATCCTTTCATCATTTCCGGTACGCTCAGGCAGAAATACAGGCCGGAACACCGACACAGACATTCCTCCTGTGCGCTGGATCCTCTTGTCACGCCGCCGCCCGGATTTGTGGCAGAGGCAAAGTTATGTACCGCCACCTTCTGACCTGCATAACCTGCAGCCGCCTCGAAAGTCCGCTCTGTGGATACAACAATCTTCGCTTCATCCGAGAAACGCGTCTTATCCACAGGAGACAGCTCCTCTCCTTCCAGGATGAGTTTCTGGTTTTTCACCGACCGTGCAAGAACTTCCTTAATCTTTCCGTTTGTCTCGCACAGCTTTTTAGTATCTTCAAAAACCTCTACATTCTCAAAACTGCTCATATGTTTATCATTCCTTTTTCTCTCTGTTAATTTCAGATCTAACGCTATGAAAACGGCCGCGGAATCGCTCCCGCAGCCCAGTACCTGGCATTGTCTGCCTTACATGCCATCATCACGAAAATACTCGTTTACCATACGTAACAGCAAAATCATATCCACTTCTGATACGCATGATGCATCCAGCTCAAACTCATAGACGCTGTTCTTTGTTCTGATTGTCAATGAACCATCTTCCACCTGGATACTTCCGTAGGTTGTATGCAGGTATTTGCCGGGACATTTACTTGCCGGACTTGTGAAAAAGTAAATCATATACTTCTCATACCGGCTGTCGGATTTATAGACCATGATCAGTCCTAGCTGATCCATATACGGTATCCGCCAATCCATGTATTTCCGACCGTTCTTATCTTCTGCTTTACGCAGGATTCCCAATGCCGACTGATCCAAATGTATCTCATCAACTCCTTAATCTTATCACACGGGTATTTCGCCGACCGCCGCACTAAAATCCCGATCCCGGTGTCCGACTTCGTCGAATTTCCGCAGCCCGGCTTCCGCTTCAAATACGTGACCGCAGCAACAACACTTAAGCTTTCGTGTAACAACAATTCCCGGCTCGCCCAGAAGTAACTCCAAGGATGATTTTCCCTCACTGGCTGCCACATACGCATCCATCTTCGCCTGTTCCTCATCCGTCAGCTGGATATGCCACCAATTATGTTCCTCATGGCACTTGGGACACGGCGGGTTGATTTTATAAAGCCTTCCCATAGTCTGGTCTCCTTTCGATTTTCACTCACTTTGAATTCTTTGCAAATCTTGACAGCATTTTCGCTATCTCGTTCTTTGTAATCTCCGAAACCAGAGAGAGAATTTTAATATCTTCCTCTGTTAATTCATCGTGATAAAACACAAGCATTTCTCACAGCGGTATTTGCCGGTGAGAATCTCAGGGACAAGTATTGCAATCCGTGCTTTTTATTGCAAATTCAGTAGATTCATCACCAGTTTCACCATTACTTCTTTTTCTTCTGGATTGGATTCAGCAATCATCAACGTAACGGCCACCAAGGTTCCATCGCTGAGTCGTTTTTCTCAATCTTGGAATAAAGCGTTGTTTTTATCCAGGAATTCAAGAAAAAGTGATGCCGCAATTCTCTTGCAGCCATCCGCATAAGGATGGTCCTTGATCATAAAATACAATAGATTTGCGGCTTTTTCTTCTAATGATGGATATGCATCCTTGCCGAATATACTTTGATATACTGCAGCAAGGATTCCCTCAACCTTACCTTTTTCTTTTTCAACTCCAAAGACGTCCGAATGAAACGAATCCTCCATAGCATCGACCATATGACGGCAATCTTCATAAGTGATCCTGTAAATCGGCTGATTTCCTTTTGGCTTCTCCAATGTCTGGTGATCATACTGATCCAATAATACTAAGGCATCCGTATACAGATTTACAGCTCTTAATATGTCTGATTCCTCAACATTCAAAGTGCATGCCAGCATCCTGGTCTGGATATCAATTGTTTTCTGTAGAGCAGCTAATCGCTTTTCGTTGATTGCATACCCTTGAATAATGTACTGTTTCAAAACATTGTTCGCCCATCTTCGAAACGCGATGCCACGTTTTGAATTTACTCGGTATCCTACAGAAAGAATCATATCCAAATTATATATTTTAGGTTTTCTGCCACCTGTACTTTTGTCGGAAAATCCGCCAGAAGTTTCTCTCCCCTTCTCGGTTTCAACCGGAGCGTTTGTTCCCACAAGGTCTTGTCGAGGAAGGGCGGTCCGGCAGTGGTCTTGCCCACGATCAGTTAAGCTTTTGCCCTGTTATCCGTGCTCCGGCTTAAATCCGGACCCTTTTCTGTCGATAATAAGGATATGAAAAACATTTTTCTGTCGATAATAAGGATATGAAAAACATTTAGACAGGAGGTTCCGCAATGAAAATTCAAGATGCGAAGAAGGCATACGCCGCGCAGATGGATACGCTGTGGACACGGAAACGCGACCTGTCGCAGGCGCTCAAAAATTGCCAGCAGGGCGGCGCGCCCAATGTGGATCGTGTGGAGATCTCCCGTGAGCTGTCCGCCGTGGACGCGCAATACAACGAGGCCCAGGGCGTGATGGAGAGCATCATCGAGCGGGAGACTGCCATCCACAATGCCGAGGTTGCAAAGCAGCAGGGCAATGCTCTGTCGAAGGCCGCAGAGGAGATGGGCAAGATGCTGGAGATCTACCACCGCATCGCCTCCGGCGGCCAAGTCCCTCCGGAGGATGAACAGCGGCTGATGGAATACAACCACGAGCTTTACATGGCGGCCAAGACCGCGGCCATGCTGCAAGAGGGAGACGGCGAGAAGTACGACTCCCTCTTTGAGGACGAGGAGGAAAAAAACGGCGAAGAAAAGACCGCCAGCGAGATCGCGGGCGAGGCGGAGATCTCCGTCCCCGGCGGAGGCGGGGACGCCGGTCTCGACATCGCCTCGGAGTGATGGCTATACCGCTCCTCCGTTTCTTTTTTAGGACAGCAAAAAAGGCACAAAACCGCCCTTTACGGTTTTGTGCCCCGTTGAGTTACCTGAGAGATTCCCTCCGCTTTGGGAGGTTGCACCTTCGGTGGTCGGGCGCTGCCGCCCGGCCTTTTCGGAGCGTCGTCCGAAACCGGTCCTTTTGCCTGGGAGCTTCTGCGTTCCCCTTCGGCATCGCCTGAGCGATCTCTCCCAAAACAAAACTACTTTTTTATTTCCAAAATAGAAAATTATCGCAAATCCTTTATCCATGCGGATTTGCCGCTATTTTGTACATTTCCTAAATTTTTTCCAAAATCCAAAATAGGACGTCAAATCTTACCTCAAATTTTCCAAAATGAATTTTTCCAATATCGCCCCATTTTGGCTGTAAAATTTTTGACAGCCAGCAGGGTATGTGTCGCAA
>NZ_WQPW01000094.1:0-251 GCF_018785465.1 Clostridium sp. MCC328 | reverse complement strand
AAAATAAGAGTGAACATCGTGTACCGTTTTCGGATCTACCCGAATAAATCTCAAAAAGAACTATTTGCAAGGACATTTGGCTGTGTACGTTTCGTGTATAACCGGATGCTGGCAGAAAAGAACGAATATTATGAGAAAACCGGAAAAGTATTAAAGGTTACGCCTGCAAAGTATAAGGCAGAGTTTCCGTGGCTGAAGGAGGTAGACAGTCTGGCATTGTGTAATGCACAGCTGCATCTGCAGACAGCCTA
>NZ_WQPW01000093.1:13501-13771 GCF_018785465.1 Clostridium sp. MCC328 | reverse complement strand
TCCTTGCAAATAGTTCTTTTTGAGATTTATTCGGGTAGATCCGAAAACGGTACACGATGTTCACTCTTATTTTCTCCCTGCGTTTCTATGTACTGGCGGATAACCTCAATGGGTGCACCACCAGCACTTAACAGACAAAAACTCTGGCTCCAGAACATTTCTTTCCAAAGCTTCTGCCGAATCTCCGGATACTCTTTTTTAATCAATCGACTGCTTGCGCTTTTATACGCATTAATAAATTTGCTGAGTTCCGATTTCGGATGGGCCCGG
>NZ_WQPW01000093.1:0-13481 GCF_018785465.1 Clostridium sp. MCC328 | reverse complement strand
TCAAAAATCTCCCGTGCACGCTCAGAAACAGGATCCGTCAGTATCTTTTTTCGGTATTTTATAACCAGAATCAAATGATAATAGAGTAGAAATACTGAATGTGCATTACTGTCCAATTTTCTCATAAAATCAGCCTTTCCTTTTACTTTCGACTGATTATATCATAGCACAGGAACGCTTGTTTGTCTATGCCTTTCAGAACATTTGTTCTTCTATACTTGTTTTCATTTATGTGCACAGATATGTGCAGTTTTAAGATGCCAGATATTGCATGATTTTCCCAAAAGGCAATTTATCTCACCACCTAAAGAGGATGGGAGAATTCTTGCAAAGTGTTGTTAAAGTACTTTAATGATGAAAAATGATATCGACGTTCAAATTCTCTTTCATGAAGCTTTTTTATTCCTTTTATATGTTCGACATAATCATCAACAAATTTTATCACAGAATCTACTATCTTTCCAATATTATATATAATTTCTTTGTATTCGTCCTGATCAACAACAACGATACCTTCATTTATAAATTCTTGATTGGTGACAATTACTACCTTTGTAAAATCCAGCCCTGAATGATGCTTTCCCGATCTTTCTGATGCCTGGAAATGATACGCATATTTATGACGTATTTCAGTCCGAAACAGTACACATATCAAGTATCCATGTTGTTTAACAAGAAGACATGAATATGGTCTATCCTCTTTACTTAGAATTTCCTCATACATTTTAGATGGATACCTCTGATAAAATTTTTTGCTTAATTTCTTTATACAAAATTCAATTGATATATTCATGGTAAGAATCCCCTAAGAAAAATAGACTGGTATAGAAAAGGGAGGATTTCTCCTCCCTCAAAGATTCTTCGCTCGGTCACTTTTTATTTTACCGACGAGTCGGAACCGTCACTCGTCTCATCGCTCGGTCACTTTTTATTTTACCGACGAGTCAGAACCGTCACTCGTCTCATCTGCGAAGGAAAGATTAACTCTTTCACTGATAGTATAGTGGATTTCTTATCGAAATACTATTAGCATTTTTTACAAAAAAGAACGTTTGAATTTTACGTGCTGCTGTTCATGCGGTACGCAGACAGTAACGGATTTTCTGCATTTCTTATTCCCTATCCTTCCAACTTTCGCCCTCCCGACAGCACTCTCCACACTCCCGGCAGGAAGCGGACAAAGAATTTGGCGAGGATGTAAGAAACCATCACGGCGATCGCAGGAAGCAGGAAATAAACAATCAACGCGATTCCCGCAGCGGATACAGATCCGGCAAGCTGTCTTGCCGCAACAGCTATTCCTTTGTTTAAGAATCGTACAACGATATAATGGATCGCATAAAGGAACATGCTTTGGCGCATCCATGGACGGATCTTCGGAAGACGCACTCCGCAGGCAAAGGCCCAGCACGTCATCGGCACAGCCATACGGTAAAAGCAGGTCCAGAGGACGGCTGCTTCAGGTGCCATCGTCCTCCGGTAACAAAATACAGAGATCACGACTCCCGCCAGACCTTCTGCAAAACAGCGCCTTCTCACATAGTCCGGGATGACACTGGCTGTATTTCCATCTTTGTCCTCTGGAGCAGCTTTCTTTTCTTTCGTTCCATGATCTTCCTCCCACCCGGCTGCTTCTTCCTCCATACTTCTCTCCACCAGCCCGCGCCGATGGACTGCAAAGTATGCGGCAACCGAATAGTAAAGCAGGGCGTCCGTATTCGGATGGCGCATATCCAGGTGGAGATGCACCGCAAACACAAGTCCCACGATCCAGAAAAGACCGACCGCCCGATTCTTAACAAGTGCATAGATCATCGGTGACACGATGATCAGGAAAATCAGCTGATAAAGATACCAGAAGATTGGCGCATACGCATACTGTGAGACCGCCCGCCAGATCTCCTGCACGGAAAATGGAATAATGTCACGTCCGACCACGGATCGTATGGCGAGAAACCGGGATGCTGCCATATAACCCAGATAGTAGATGAGATTCCAGACTACATAAGGGATCAGGACGCTGAATACCCGACTCTTCCATTTTCTTAAAAGCTTGTCCCAGGAAAAATTCCGGAAAAACAGGTAGGAGGACAGCAGGAAAAAGCCCGGAACGGCGATCTGTCCCAGTCCCACCGACACGAAATTTTCGATCCGGTCCGCAAGACTCCATATCCCATCCTGCGCCCCGCCGGAAAACAGATCCACATTATAAGAGTGGACCCAGATCACAAAGATACTGAATAAAAACATCAGCCATGATATCTGATCATGAAACCGTCTTTCTCCGCTGCCTGTCACCATACGCACTCCCCGCAGTTTTCTTTTATCTTATCATATCCCATCTGACATTTCCAGTAAGTGTTCAGTCATTCCATGTATTTGCCCCGCAGACCGGAGGAAAATACATAATGACCGGCTGACCGTTTTGACAATGTCCTGTGCATGACAGTATTCCATTTGACATAACCAGAAATCCGCACTAATATTTAGCTCAGTACAGGTGCTTTAAAACACAACACCGCACTTTCCATCTTACAGCGTATTTTAACTTTGTATACACTCCGGCATACAATATTTTTCTTTACCTGCGAATTTTAACTTTGAAAGAAGGTTTCTTTATTTATGTACGCTTTTTTCGAATCCATCCTGCGCGTGACCGCATGGCCGATGACGCCCCCGGCGCCCTATTCCGCCTTTCATATTCTTCTGACACTGTTCGGCGCAGGACTTGCGGTCTTTTTTGCCCGGGTCTTCAGCAAAAAAATACGGTCCACATCAGCTCCCGAACCGTATTTTCGCCGTATTCTCTTTTCCTGCGGGGTGCTCCTCTCGCTCATGGAGCTCTATAAGCAGGCATTTTTATATGTCATCGAGTTTGACAGCCACTTCGACTGGTGGTACTTTCCATTCCAGCTCTGCAGCGTCCCCATGTACATCTGCCTGGCAGCACCGCTCCTGCGCTCCGAACAGACACTCCGCCGCGCCGCAACTTTTCTCCAGGACTTCGGTCTGCTTGGTGGAATCATGGCTCTGTCCGTTCCGCCGGGGCTCATGCATCCGTACTGGACGATGACGCTGCACGGGTTTATCTGGCATTTTATCCTGCTCCTTTTGGGGCTTTTATCCTGCATGTCAGGCAGTGCCGGACATACACGGCGGGACTATCTGGAAATTCTCCCGTTCTTTCTCCTCTGCTGCCTGATCGCCTGCGTGATCAACATCGCCGCAGGTTCCACCGCTGATGCCGACATGTTCTACATATCCCCATTCCACCCATCCTCGCAGCCGGTTTTCCACCAGATTGCCTGTGCGCTCGGTATCTTCTGTGGAAATCTGCTGTATGTTCTTTCAATGATAGTGGGCGGATTTCTAATGCATAGAATCTCGTCACGGCTTGTCTAAACGTTCCTCGCATAAATAAAAGACCGATCTGCCATTCCATTCTTTGGTTCTTTATGATCTTTGGATATTAGTAAAAAAGCAGGTATGGATATATCTGCTTTTTTACTGACCAGTTGCTTCTTATCTTTGGGTATTTATAGTATAATAAAACCATCACAGTCGAACGAAGATGATTCATTTGAAATACGTCCCAACGTAAGACTATTCATTCATCAGCTTTTCAAATTCTTTAACAGAACCCGCTTTCGCAGCTAACTTTACCAGACAATACAAGTGTTCCTTATCCGCCTCATCACGAATTTTCTTTTCAAGAGTCGCGGATACTCTTCCTTTTTCTTTTAGCAAACGTAAAATCATTTCAAGTGTTGCCTGATGTTCCCCTCGTTCTATTCCATCTTCTACTCCAACCGAATAAATGCTCATCCTGACATCCTCCCACTCTTCCGATTTCTTGACTTCTTCTACGATCCGGTTCAGATTCATAATTCTCTCATCCCGAACCAGGATCTCCGGATTGTCAAGTTCACTCTTTTTCATATATTGCAGCAGACTGACCAGTTCTGCCCGTCCATTTTTACTGGACATATTTAAAAAAATCTTTTTTGTTCCATCACCCAGATGAAGTCCCTGTATCTCTTCACACTGCTCTGTAAATGTATACATTGCCCGGTCCAGTCCGAAAATATCCTCCTGAGTAATAAATGTGACGATCGTGGACGGTAATTCCCGGTATTTCGTCTTCTTCCCCGCCTTCAGAATCGGTGTATCCAGTAGGCCCTGATAAAATCTGGATCTCCTGCGAACATCATCATTCTGGGTGTCATTCTGCATCTCTGTCACAAATTGGCGCTCGTCTTCCGACTCTGCCCACGCATCCAGCCGAATTGCCCTTTTTCCTATGGCATTTAGAACGACCTCTTCTACATGGACCCGCGCCAATTTCAAGTCCGGTTCATCCATGATAATACTGAGTACGCTTTCATGTGCTTCTGGATACTTCATCACCGATAGAAACAGTGCAAAATCACTCAGATTCACTCCTGCATCCTTGAAGGACGCAAGTTTCTGTCCATTTTCTTTCATTCAATCTTCCTTTCCTGTGTGCGGCAGGAAGATCTTTCCGATTCCTCCCTGCTTGTTTTCATTGGGTGTTTAGCAAAGAGTCATCAGATGCTGTTTCCAGCTAAGAAATTTAGAATTTTAGATGTATAGAAACTTTGCCTGAGATAATAAAGACATTGATCTTTATATCTGGCTCTAAGATAACATATTCCTTTCAATAAGACAATGGACTAGACCATAAAATATTATTAAAATCCTGTAAACCTACAAGGCACTCTATCGGCTGCGCTTTTCGGGTTCACACTATAAAAAGACCCCCAATAGCCTCATCAGCCGTCGGGGATCTCTTCGTGCAATCATACCTTAAGTTTTAGTTGGAGAATATCTATTTTATATTATAAATCTGTCTTAGTTTACATGAAACGCATCCATTCCCGGATATACCCCATTCTCTCCGAGTTCTTCCTCGATTCTGAGAAGCTGGTTATACTTCGCGACACGCTCGGATCTGGACGGGGCACCCGTCTTGATCTGGCAGGTGTTGAGGGCTACGGCGAGGTCTGCAATAGTCGTATCTGCGGTCTCACCGGAGCGATGGGATGAGATTGCTGTGTAGCCGGCACGGTGCGCCATCTTGATCGCCTCCAATGTCTCAGATACGGAACCGATCTGATTTAACTTGATCAGGATGGAGTTTGCGCAGCCGAGCTTGATCCCTTTGGAAAGTCTCTCTGTGTTTGTTACAAAAAGGTCATCACCGACTAACTGTACCTTCGTTCCAAGCTCTGCGGTCAGCTTTTTCCATCCTTCCCAGTCTTCCTCATCAAGGGCATCCTCGATGGAAATGATCGGATATTTCTCAACAAGCTTCTTCCAATGCTCGATCAGCTGCTCGGATGTATAGACAGTTCCTGCCTTTGGGAGCTTGTACTCGCCAACCTTTCCTGTCTTCCACTCGGAGGATGCCGCGTCCATAGCGATCCTGAAGTCACGGCCCGGCTCATATCCGGCTTTCTTTACTGCCTCGAGGATCGTCTCGATCGCTTCCTCATCAGACTTCAATGCCGGAGCAAAGCCACCCTCATCTCCAACGGAGGTTGCAAGTCCACGTTCTTTTAAGATCGCAGCCAGTGCATGGAACACCTCTGCGCACCATCTTAAGCACTCCTTGAAGGACGGAGCTCCGACCGGCATGATCATAAATTCCTGAACATCAAGACCGGAGGAAAGTGCATGGCAGCCGCCGTTGATAATGTTCATCATCGGAACCGGAAGACGGTTTCCACCTATGCCACCGAGGAACCTGTATAACGGAATATCCAAGGAGATGGCTGCGGCACGCGCGCAGGCGATGGATACCGCAAGGATCGCATTCGCTCCAAGTTTTGACTTGTCCTTTGTTCCGTCAGCCTTGATCATCGCGCGGTCAACTGCATAAATATCGGACGCGTCCAGGCCTGTCAGGGTCTCATTAATAATTGTATTGATATTTTCAACAGCCTTTGTCACACCTTTTCCGCCATAACGTGCCTGATCTCCGTCTCTTAATTCCAGCGCCTCGAACTCGCCGGTAGATGCACCACTCGGCGCGGTTCCTCTCCCGATGGTTCCGTCTGCCAGATATACTTCTGCCTCAACCGTGGGATTTCCACGGGAATCTAAGATCTCTCTTCCAATGACTTTCTCAATTTCCAGATAATTCATCATCATAAGCTCCTTTCGAGTATCAACGCCAATTACTCTCCCACCCGGATCAGGCAGGAAAAACGACGTGATCTATTGATCTGTCCACCTGCGAAATCAACCACCAGCACATGTTTAGGAAATGCCAGTCAGTATTTCGGTTAGTTTTTTCTAACCATCATGATTTTATCATAGCATCATTTTCAGTTCAAGAGGATCGTATGCCAAAACATTCAATTGAAAAAAGTTGTCGTTACCATAAATTTATCGGCAATTCCCGGAATAAAAAAGAGTGTGTCTTTTTATGTAACAGAGAATTCCTCGAAATTTCCTGCTGCATAAAAAATGGACCATCCTGATATCCTTAGGATCGCCCATTTTTTCTATATTTATTCACATTTTTATTTCATCTGATATCAGCCCGTCACATGCAGCAGATCGACCAGGAATAACATCGCCAGTCCATAATAAACCACAATTGCGACAAGGTCGTTCACCGTCGTGATCAGCGGGCCGGACGCAACCGCCGGGTCTACGTTGATCTTCTTAAAGAACATCGGGATCAGTGTGCCGACCATACTGGAGATCACCATCGCTGTCACAAGCGCGATTCCGACACAGCCGGAGACAAGCAGCGCATGGTGGATCGGATATCCCTTGATCACGCAGATATAGATTCCGAGGAAAAGCCACGCCATAACTCCAAGAAACAGTCCGTTCACGAAGCCGATCTTCATCTCTTTCACAACAAGCATAAGCTTCTGCTTTGCAGTCAGTTCCTCATCCATAAGCACACGGATCGTAACAGCCAGAGACTGTGTTCCGACGTTTCCTGCCATGTCGAGGATCAGGGACTGGAAACACATAACAATCGGGATCACGGCAACGACAGACTCAAAAGCGCCCACAACGGAAGATACTACCATGCCCAGGAATAACAGAATGACAAGCCACGGAAGTCTCTTTTTCACGCTCTCCGTCAGCTTCTCGTTCAGATCCTCCTCCGCAGTCAAACCGGCTAATTTCGCGTAATCTTCGCCCATCTCATCATCCACGGCCTCAACGATATCCTGGGATGTGATGATACCGGCGATCGTTCCGTCTTCCTGCAGTACCGGGATGGAATCCTCAGCGTAATCCTTGATCTGCTCGATACAATCCGCAACCTTTTCATGATCCTTGACATACGGATACGAGTGGCTGATCAGGTCCTCAAGGTCCGTATACTCTCTTGCGATGATCAGATCCTTCAGATCGATCGCTCCGTAAAATTTATCCTCGTCATCGATCACATAGATCGTAGAAATATTGTCGTTCTCTCCTGCCTGCTCGATCAGTTCCCGCATTGCCTGGCGGATCGTCAGGTTATTGTGGATCATAATAAAGTTGGTAGTCATGCGGCTACCGATCTCATCCTCATCGTATGAGAACAGAAGTCTTACATCCTCGCTGGCTTCCTTATCCAGCATGCCGACGATCTTATGCTTCGTCGTCGCATCCATCTCTTCCAGGACATCCACCGCATCGTCGGAGTCCATCTCGGAGACGATCTTTGCGGCGCTCTCGATCGGAAGCTCCTTCAGGTACGGCTCCGCGTCATCTAAGTACGCGAAGATCTCCGCAACCCTCTCCACACCGATCAGCGGATAGAGTTCCCGCCTCTCATCCGGCGTCAGCTTTGTGAGGGCATCCGCAATATCGTTATCATGATAATCGGATAACCGGTCGATCAGCTCCTCCTTCGGAAGTCCGCTGCGGATGATATCGACCAGTTCTTCCACATAATGTTGTTCTTTTAAAACTTCTGTTTCCATTTCTGCCTCCTTTTCCGTTGTAACTGCCCTTTATCCGTCCAGTTACTTTTTATCATCAGGACTGTGCGTATCTTCGCGCCTCCTGATCGAATTGCCAAATTTCGGCAACAAAAAGAACACCGCCCAGGATAATTCCTGGCGGGGTCCAACCATACATCGCTGTGATGGACAGGCCGTTCCCTTGCGGTGTTCTCGAGACATCTCAATATGGAATCCAGCTATCAGAGGATTACATCATCGCACCGATAGCCGCATTCTGCGCCTGTCTGTTTTTCACACCGCATTTCGTACTTCGCCCTGTACTATCGCAACTATCCATGCAATTCACCTCCGTTAGATTTCTGATTTTTATCATTTTCCGCGAAAAAAGAAACTGCTGCGTGCAGATATCTTTTTCCGCCCACAGCAGTATACCATTTTTTTATAGGAATTGTAAAGTAAAAATCTGGCAAAATAAAGGTAGGAAATACGGTTAAAACATGTAAACTATTCCGGCTGTCTGCTGTCCTGATCCTCACCTTCCGCGATAACAGGAATACACGTAAAGTCGGAAAAAGACCCGTAATTTCTCTCTACCTCATCAGCACTACCGTTGCCAGAATGCACGCAAACCCGATCAGGTCCGTCGGAGAAAAGCTGGAGTGCAGCCAGACGACGGACAAAGTTGCCGCGGTCAAAGGTTCCAGACAGGACAGGAGTGCCGCTTTTACGGGTCCTACCAGAGCGATCCCCTGAAGAAACAGCGTAAACGCACCGACAGTCCCAAGCAGGACGATCACCGCCATATAGAGGATCGCCCGTCCGTCCAGGCCTGCCGGGATCTTCCAGCTCTGGGCGATCAGGGACAGGGCGAGCCCGCCGATGAACATTCCCATTCCGGACACCGGGATACTTCCGCGGTGTTTTACCGGTGCTCTGGAAAGCAGGGAGTAGCTTGCCGCGCCGATTCCGGCCATGAGTCCCCAGAAGAGTCCTCTCGGTGTGAGCTCCATGTTTCCGGGCTTTCCGCCGGTGGCGAGAAGCCAGACACCAAACAGCGCCAGAATAATGCAGAATACGGTCCGTTTATCCGGTGCTGTCCTTGTGGTCAGGCAGACATAGACTGCGATAAATACGATGGATAGATTCTGGATCACCGTTGCGGTTCCGGAATTCGTCCATTTGATGGCGCTGAGGTACGCGTACTGGCAGAGCGCCAGACCCGCAATGGCAAACAGAACGATCTCTATAAGCCCTTTTTTGTCTTTTCCAAGTTCTTTCAAATTCAGACTGTGCTTCGCAAACGCAAGAAACAGCAATATGATCCCCGCTGATGTCATTCTCACCGCCGTCACCCATGTCGTATCTACCGGGTACTGGGAAAACAGCGCCTCACTGCAGGTTCCTGAAAGTCCCCAGCTCGTCGCCCCCGCCGTGCAGCAGAGAATTCCAAGTTTTTCTCTCTTCTTGTCCTTTGTGTCTGTCATAACACCCTCCAGATAATCGATCGATCTTCATAATATCGTCATTGCAGCCTGCCCGTCTGGACCTGCTGCCCTGACATTTGAATTATATCGGGATCTCGAAGATGTGTACAGCAGAATTTCAATAAAAATCCGAATTTGTCTTTCTTTACATCCGGTCCAGAACCGCCGCTTCCTCCGGAATACTCGGGATCCCGCCCGACTGTGTCGTGGAGATGCTTGCCGCTGTGCAGGCGAACTGACCGATAAATCCAAGTTCTTCCGTGCTGAACTCTTCCGGCGCTTTTCCTGCCTTTAACAGTCTGGACACCGCGCTTCCTCCGAAGATATCCCCGGCTCCTGTCGTATCGATCGGTTTTACCTCCGGGCACTTTGCGTATGCAGCGCCGTTTTGGTTCGCCAGATACGCCCCCTTCGGTCCCATCGTGATCATCGCGAGGCGGATCCCGAACTCATCGAGGAGCTTCTTCGCCGCCTCTTTCTCATCCGTGATCCCCCAGAGGAACTCCACTTCCTCGTCACTGATCTTCACAACATCGGCATGTGCAAGTCCCCATAAGATCTGCTCTTTCGCCGCGTCCGTTGTCTCCCAGAGCGGAAGTCTTAAGTTTGGATCAAAAGTGATGAGCTTTCCATGCTCTTTCGCATATTCCACACACTTTTTCGTCGCCGTGCGGACCGGATCATCGGTAAGACTCAGGGTTCCGAAGTGAAACACCGATGCCTCATCGATCATGGTAAGATCGATCTCCTCAAAGCTCAGTCTCGTATCCGCTCCCGGTTTTCTTGCGAAGCTGAAGGAACGGTCACCTTCCGGCGAAAAAGTCACAAATGCCAGTGTCGTAAACACGGACGGATCTGTCAATATCCCCTTTGTCTCAATTCCGGCTTTTTCAAATGTCTTTAAGAGGAGCTTTCCAAAGGCATCATCTCCGACTTTCCCGAGAAATGCCGTCTTCATTCCGTATTTATTTAACGCTGCAAGGAAATTTCCCGGCGCTCCGCCCGGATTCGCCTTCATCGTCGGATATCCGTCCGCATCCGTCTCCTTCGCCGCAAAATCGATCAGAAGCTCACCAAGAGCGATCACATCGTACATTCCAATACCTCCCTGCACTCATGGTGCAACAGTATATAGGAATCCCCCTTTCCTGTCACGACAGCTAAAAGGGGGATTTTCTTTATATTTTTACTGTTCTTTCATACAAACGGTCGGTCTCTTTAAGTCCTGCGAATTCATGTTCACCCACCGATCCATTCTTACATCTCCATGATCCCATGTGAGCGTCACATGATCCCAGAATGCCATTTCCGGATATCTCCATTCCATCATCAGGACATCCGGAGCTGTCCAGTAAGCGATCGCTGCGATTTTTGAGACAGGCTGTTCATACTGATGATGAAGATAAGCTCCCGTCATCGTCGTCGTGCCATGGATCCAGTGGTCCAGTCCGGCATGGATCTCATGAACTCCTCTGTCATCCTCCATCCGATAAATCAGATTCTTGCCTTCTGCCGGACACAGTTCTATTTTTCTGATTCCATCCACATGATTCTCAGGAGTCCATGTCATTTTTCTCAGGATCTCCTTATGTCCCGGTACAGAACAGTTTTTTCCTTCCAATGTCATCCGCAGAGCTTTCTGCTTCAGGACGTCATCCATAGTCCCGTCTGTGATCAGCCTTCCATCATTTTCTTTTACCGGATCGATCACCTCTTTCTGGAACAATTTCATCGCCTGATACCCGCTGTCTGCAGCTGTGACGGCAAATACCATATCTAAAGCCGGAACAAGTCCGCATGTCTGCCCGAACATTCCCCGGGCTGCCCAGATGTCTCCGGCATGATCCCAGTGGAAGTTATACTGAAGTCCATCCACCGGATCCAACGGATCTGTATATCCGAGCGCATGATCGATCCATTCCTCCGAAATCAGCTGTTTTCCGTTCCACTTTCCTTTATTCAGGTAAAGCAGTCCGATTCGGAGCATGTCCCCTGTTGTGAGTGAAACTCCGTTTCCCCCCGAGCAGACACCTTCCGGGCTGAGCATCCATGGAAAGTCTGTCAGACCGATCTCCTTTCCGACTCTCTCCTGAACAAGTTCCCGGCATGTCTTTCCGGTAAGTTTTTGCACGATATAGGACAAAATGTAACTGTTTCCGCTGGAATACATGAATGTTTTCCCAGGCTCCTTATCAAACGGTATTTTAAAATACGCATCTTTCCAGCTTGTCTTTAAAGGTCTCCATTCGTTGCCGCCGACGGAGCGCTCCTGTCCGTTCCGCATGGTGATCATATTGCGGATCGTACATTTTTTTAAATACTCATTTGCTTCCGGCTCATATTCCGGAAAATACTTCAGGATCGGATTATCCAGATCCAGAAGACCATCATCATAAGCCAGAGCAACCGCCGTGTTGGTCAGTGTCTTCGTGAAGGAATGCATGATATGCGGAATCTCTGCTGCATACGGAGCATTATAAGCTTCAAATATCACGTTTCCATGTCTCGCGATCATGATCCCATGGATCTCGGAATCTGCTTTTTCACAGGCATTCAGAAAATTAACAATATATTCCGGATTCACTCCTTCTGCTGACGGCCACGAATATCTCAGTTCTGTTTTCATAGTCACTCTCTCCTTTTTAACGATCCATCTCTGTTAGAAGAATGGGAATACCTGCGGAAGGATCGCGATACATAAGATCCAGGAGATGATCAGCAGCGGCCAGCCAAATTTTGCAAAATCCTGGAATTTCAATTTTGTAAAGATCATCATGGTCTGATTTGTTCCTGATGCGATCGGTGTCAGGTAAGAGCAGCCGGCTCCGATTGCAATCGCAAGAACGATCGCCTGTGGGTTTGCTCCTAATGCATTTGCAATGGAGATACCTACCGGAGCCAGCATTCCTGCGCATGCCATGTTATTCATGAAAGAGGTCGCAATGGAAGCGCCGATACATAAAACTGCGGTGATCAGATACAGGTTTTTGGATTCGCCGATAATGTTGATGATCATATCGCCAAATACCTGTCCAAGCCCACTCTGGTTCATAACTGCGATCATTAAGTTGATGCCTGCACAGAACAGGATCATCTGTGAATCCAGAGATTCCAGTGCCTCTTTTGGTGTTACAACCGTTGTCAGAACTGCAACTGCGATCATTGCATATCCGATAAAGTTCGGATCGATCGAGATCACCTTCAGGGATTTTAATACAAGTGCTGCTACAAATACAAGGAATGTGATGCCAACGACCATCTGTTTTCTTCTCTGTCCGCTTGTAAGAGCTTTTTCTTCTGTCTCTTCGCCAAAATCATCATAAGATGCACACCAGCGGTTCATTACGATCATATAAATTCCGCCGACGATAAAGATCGGAATGCCAACCCATGCAAAATCAAGCATGCCGAACAGCTGGAGACCCGCTTCCTCTAATGCGGTGTTTGCATACACGTTCGTCGGAGTGCCGATCAATGTGATCGCGCCGCCAAGTGTCGTTGCAAAAATAACAAATAAAACCAGTTTGGAAAGGCTGATCCGGTTCTTTCTTGCAATACTCTTGAGAACCGGAAGGAATGCCAATGCTACATAACTGTTCTGAAGGACTGTAGAGATCAGTCCTGATACCAGATACACGATCGCAAAGATCATCATTTCTTTCTTTTTCCCTGTCTGGGAGCTTGTCATGTGATCCACGAAATCCCCGATGATGATGTCCAGACCGGTTGCTGCGATCATACCGGAAAACATACAGATAATGATCATCAGATGCAGACTGGAGCTGTTAAGCACCGCATAAATATCTTTTGCCTCCATAACTTTTGCCAATAAAACAACGGGAGCCATGCAGATAAATGTCATCCAGTTCGGAAGTTTCGGGTGTGCCAGTACCGCCACAAAAATGATCAGACATACAAATGCCCATATTAATGTCGTACTCATGAAAATTTCCTCCTTCGTTGAAATTTCTTACTAAACCTAGATTATTCACGGATCAGCCGTGAAAGTGGCTGAAAGCCACATAGTTACTGTATTTTAGCTGAATATTGCTTT
>NZ_WQPW01000092.1:0-345 GCF_018785465.1 Clostridium sp. MCC328 | reverse complement strand
CGCACCTCTGCGATACCAGGAAAAGGCCTGCTCCCAACTCTGCTCCACGCCGCGGCCCTTTTCATAGCAGTATCCCAGATTATGCATGGATCGCAAATCGCCGCACTCCGCACCCCTGCGATACCAGGAAAAGGCCTGCTCCCAACTCTGTTCCACGCCGCAGCCCTTTTCATAGCAGTATCCCAGATCCGTCATTGCCGTGCTCACGCCACTCTCTGCCGCCTCGCGGAACCAATGCACAGCATGCTCCCAGTTTTGCTCCACGCCGTCGCCGTATTCATAGCATACGCCCAGCCGGTACATACCTTCACCGTAGCGCTGATACGCCGCCGCGCGCACCCAGTG
>NZ_WQPW01000091.1:0-314 GCF_018785465.1 Clostridium sp. MCC328 | reverse complement strand
ATTTTCGAGAATACCCATGAAGCTATCATTGACCAGCAGACCTTTGACCTTGTGCAGAAAATCCGTGGGAATGTCAGACGCTACCCGGACGGCTGGGGCGAAGCAGCTCCCCTCACAGGCTTGCTTTATTGTGCCGATTGCGGCGGCAAGATGTATGTCCACCGTACCAACAACGGCAAGCGTATTTCTCAATATACCTGTTCCCAATACAGCAAAGTCCCAGTTGGAAAGCTCTGCACGACACAGCACCGTATCAATGAAGATGTGGTACTGTCCCTTGTTTCCGAAATGCTCAAAGCTATTGCCGAGTATGC
>NZ_WQPW01000090.1:0-38339 GCF_018785465.1 Clostridium sp. MCC328 | reverse complement strand
ACCTCCTTCAGCCACGGAAACTCTGCCTTATATTTTGCAGGCGTAACCTTTAATACTTTTCCGGTTTTCTCATAATATTCTTTCTTCTCTGCCAGCATCCGGTTATACACGAAACGCACACAGCCAAATGTCCTTGCAAATAGTTCTTTTTGAGATTTATTCGGGTAGATCCGAAAACGGTACACGATGTTCACTCTTATTTTCTCCCTGTGTTTCTATGTACTGGCGGATAACCTCAATGGGTGCACCTCCAGCACTTAACAGACAAAAACTCTGGCTCCAGAACATTTCTTTCCAAAGCTTCTGCCGAATCTCCGGATACTCTTTTATAATCAATCGGCTGCTTGCGCTTTTATACGCATTAATAAATTTGCTGAGTTCCGATTTCGGATGGGCCCGAAACATGATATGAACATGATCCCGATCATGATTCCATTCCTCTAATGTAACATGATACTTCGGAGCGATATATTCAAAAATCTCCCGTGCACGCTCAGAAACAGGATCCGTCAGTATCTTTTTTCGGTATTTTATAACCAGAATCAAATGATACTAGAGTAGAAACACTGAATGTGCATTACTGTCCAATTTTCTCATAAAATCAGCCTTTCCTTTTACTTTCGACTGATTATATTATAACACAGGAACACTTGTTTGTCTATGCTTTTCAGAACATTTGTTCTTCTGTATTTGTTTTCATTTATGTGCACAGATATGTGCAGTTTTAAGATGCCAGATATTGCATGATTTTCCCAAAAGGCAATTCATCTCACCACCTAAAGGGGATGGGAGAATTCTTGCAAAGTGTTGTTAAATATCGTTTACAATCACATTTAGGGTAGGATTCCTCTGGAATCCTGCCCTGTTTTAAATCATACATAGATTCCCGATATTCATTCTTTGATTCTTTATCGATTTGTTTTCAGATACGATAGATTAAAAATAGTTAGATTTGCCTCTAGATTTTATGACTTGTTTAAATATTGTTTTAGACTTCCTGGCATTCTTTTACCGCTTTTGCAAACTCATCCTCATTCATTCCCATAATTGATGCTGCTGTCTTGACGTCGATCTTATGCTCCTGCAGCAGTTTTAAAAGTATATCCATTTTCCCCTGCTGCAGTCCTTCTTTCTGCCCTTGCCGCCTTTCTTCATCCAACATTTCACCAAACAACATATAATTTTCCTCCATTCCCCGATTTTTCTTTAAATCTGTGATCTGTGTCCGAAGTTTCGTGATAAGCAGATCATTTTCTTCCTTTTCCTTCCCGACATCAGGCTCACCGATCCACTTTAAGAAACGTACAAGTTCCTGTCCTATCCCTGTCTCAATTTTCCCTTTCGTGTTCAGAAAAATCTTGCAGGTTCCATCCTCCAGAAGTTCCCCATCTTCTCTGCAGGTTTCCACAAATGTATACCTGTATCGCTCTCTTCCGAATGGATCAAATGTGCAGATAAAGATCACGATACTCTGCGGCAGCCTTGCAAAATCTTTCCCTGTCTTCAAAGCAGTCATATCCATCTGTCCTTGATAATACCTGCTTCTTTTCGGCAGATTTTTATTGTCCGTTGTCTGCATCTCCACATTATAGACCGTTCCATGTTCATCATCCGCATACACATCCAGACGGACACCTCTTGTTTCCGGATTTACAAAGAGAACATGTTCCGCATGAACCATTACTTTTCTTATCGGGATTCCCAGAATCCGCTCCAGCACTCCCCTGCAGCTTTCCGCATCGGACATGACCGCCGCAAACATAAACGCATCCTTAAATTCAAGTTCCTGATATGTTTTTCTCATGTTTTCCTTTCTTTTTCAGGAACCTTTTGTATGATTTTCTTCATTATAAACCAGCTGCGGACCAGTCTCAAGTTATCAAACGTTTAAAATTATAAAGTTTATATAAACTTTAATTTCGTGTAAAAACGACTCTGATATCAATAATGGGACTGCCGTACTAACTGATATGCTAATGCGACAGCCCCAAAAATAAGTTTTTTATTCTATTTTACCACCGGATCCAGATCTTTCCGCCGAATTTCCAGTTTCCGTAGAGAAGCCGGCCGAACAGACACAGGCAGACGGCGGCGAAAAAGAGGAGTGTGAGGCGGTCGGAGCCTGCGAATGTTGTGAGCAGGGCGAGGAAAGAAGTCAGGGCAAGATACAAAAGGTTCATTCCCTGAAAGCGGATGAAACGGTCTTTTTCATGGATCTTATCGTTCTTCTGAATCCGCTCGTAGGACTTTCCTTTTCCCTTTAACAGCCAGGTACCAATCACGGCCCATTCAATCGTTAAAATACAGAGTATATACTTTGTGAACATGTGCTTTCCTCCTTCACTCCATTATTCTATTTTGACTCGTAAAGAACTACACTTCCCTGTGCCAGGCTCTTTTTCACGTCGATCACTCTCTGGTTCGCGCTGCCTTTCCAGTGCAGGGTCACATCTTTTTCCGCTTCAACGAACGGGCCGTCGACGAGAACATACACATATTTTAAGAACGGGAGGTCTTTGATGTCTTCCCAGAGAAATCCTGTATACAGCCAGATGGTCTTTTCCGGGAATTTTTTGTGGATCTCCTCGATCAGCGCTCCCGTCTCCTTCCTATTCTGCCAGTGGAGCGGATCGCCGCCGGAGAAGGTCACACCGGAGATCCAGGACGGGGCCAGGGCCTCAAAAAGTTCCTCCTTCGCCGCCTCATCGAAAGGCAGTCCGCCCTTCACATCCCATGTCATCGGGTTCTGGCACCCCTGACAGGCATGGCTGCAGCCCGCCAGCCATAAGACTGTGCGAAGGCCGTCGCCATTTAACATGTCCTCTTTTGTTATGTTGTGGTATCGCATTTGTTTTTCCTTTTCTATTTGATCTGTCTCTGGTAAGAATCGTTTACGCGTTTCGCTCGTTTGCAGTGCTCATATTCTTGTTTTCATTTACATGAAAACAAGAATCTCTCGGGCGTTCGCCCTATACGGATTCAGGCAGAAAAATGCTTATGCAAACAAGCTTGCAACACATTTTTATGAGTTCTGTCTCGCTCGTTTGCAGTGCTCATATTCTTGTTTTCATTTACATGAAAACAAGAATCTCTCGGGCGTTCGCCCTATACGGATTCAGGCATAAAAATGCTTATGCAAGCAAGCTTGCAACACATTTTTATGCCTGAATCCGTGCACTGCAAACTGGTTTTATCACATGCTCTTTCTCTCAGCGATCTCGGCCATCTTCGCGTCATTTAATCTTGTATCGCCTTTCACACGGGAATAGCTCAGATATCCATTCATCCGGTCGATCTTCGTGAGGTTTTTGCTTCCGCAGACCGGGCACACATCCATATTCAGTTCCTCGTGACCGCAGTCATCGCAGTAAGACAGGGACAGGTTTACTCCCTCGTAGAATCCCATCTTCATGGCTCGGCGGACCAGGGAGCGGATCGCCTCTTTGTTGTAGTCGATCGGGTACTTCACATACTGGATCTTTCCGCCGTTGGAGAGCTCCCAGAACCGGTGTTCCAGATTCTGCTTCTGGATTGGGGTGATGTCCTCAGTCACATGGCAGTGGAAGCCGTTGCTGACGTACTCGCGGTCAGAGACATTCTCAATGATTCCGTACTTCTTCCTGAACTGCTTTACCTGCAGACCGCAGAGATTCTCCGCCGGTGTGGCGTAGATCGCATAGAGGTTTCCGTCCTCATGCTTAAACTGCTCCACCTTCTCGTTGATATGCTTTAACACCTCGATGGCAAAGGCGCCGTCCTCCACCAGGGATTTTCCGTTATAAAGTCTCTGGAGCTCGTTGAACGCCGTGATTCCAAAGGACGCCGTCGCGGTCTTTAAGAGCGGCTTGATCTTATCGTGAAGCCCCAAATGTCCGCCGTAGAATCCGCCCTCGCAGTAGGCAAGCGGGTTCGTGGAGGCACGCATCTCGCCGAGGTACGCGTAGGTACGGATATGGATCTTACGGATCAGCTCCAGGTAGTAGTCGAGGACCACATAGAAATCCCTGCTCTCCTGTCTCGCCTTCGCGAGGATCATCGGAAGATGCAGGCTCACAACGCCGATGTTGAAGCGGCCAACAAACACCGGAACGTCATTCTCGTCCGCCGGTTCCATGCCGCCTCTCTCATACCACGGGGAAAGAAAGGCGCGGCACCCCATGGGGCTTATGATCTTTCCATACTTTTTATACATGCTGGCGATATATCCCTCACCGCTCAATGACAGCCAGTCCGGATACATCGTCTTTGAGGAACACTCGATTCCTGCCTCGAAGACGTCCTCCAGCTCTTTTCCCGGTCCGTGGAGGTTCTCATCATATAAAAATACAAGCTTCGGGAACAGTACCGGCTTCTTGTGGCCTTCTTTTCCCTGACCTTTCTTTCTGACGTTCAGCATCGTGATAGTGGCCATCTTCGCGAAGCGGCTTGTTCCGGTTCCCGCTGTCATGGTGATAAACGGGTAGTCACCGCGGCTGGAGGAAACAGAGTTAAACTTGTACTCCCATCCCTGGAATCCCTGTTCCATCTCGCGCTGAACGTCGTTCCATGCCACTTCTTTTGCCTTCTCCTCATCGAGGCCAAGGTCAATATACTTTGTGATATACTTTCCGTAAGATTTCTCCGCGTAAGGCGCCAGGATATTCTCCACGTTCGGCACCGTAAAACCGCCATACTGCTGGCTTGCGGCACTCAGGACAATATCGCCGATAACGTCAAAAGCCACATCCAAAGTCTTCGGCTCGTTGTACCAGATATTTCCCATCTCAAATCCGCCGCTTAAGACCTCATTGACATCAAAGAGGCAGCAGTTCATCGTATCACGGCGCGCGGACATGTCGTGGATATAGATATAGCCGTCGCGGCATGCCTGAAGTTCTTCAACGGTCATAAAGAACTTCTGGTATAAGGATTTATTTAACTCGTTGAAGATCAGGCTCCGCTTCGTGGAGACCAGGGCGCTGTCGGTGTTGCTGTTTTCCTTGTCGCCAATATACATGATGGACTGGCTCTTTTTGTAGACCTCATCCAACATCTGGACGAAATCCTGCTTGTAGTTGCGGTAATCGCGGTAACTCTTTGCGACCACCGGATTGACGCGCTCCAGGGCGCCCTCGACGATATTGTGCATCTGGGCGATCGGCACCTCTGACTGGTCCAGTTCCTCCGCCTTCTCCTCCACGAACTCACAGATAAATTTGCTCTCAGCCTTTGAGAAGATTATCATCGCACGGTTTGCGGACTTGTTCACCGCCGCCAGGACTTTCTGGACATTGAATTCTTCTTTTGTCCCGTCTTTCTTGATCACTTTGATCTCACTGCATTTCATGATATGGAATCCTCCTCATCGGTTTCGCTGTTGTCTTCGCTTTCTATTTCTTTCTCTATCTCTGTATCGCTTATGATTGCGCCACTTTCATTCTCTTCTGTTTTTTCCATTCCAGTTTCCGAATCTACCGGTTCTTCTGCCGTCCCCGCATCCTTTTCCGGCTCATCGATCAGATGACCTTCCTCGTCGATTTTAAGGTTCAGCTCCTCCTCGACCTCGCTCCGGATTTCCTCCCGCTGCTCCACATTCATCTCCGGGAGCTGTTCCGTAGATCCGACTCCGAAGCGGCGCAGAAATTCCTCCGTCGTGGCAAAAAGTGCCGGTCTTCCAGGCGCATCGAGACGGCCCGCCTCATACACCAGGTCATACTCCACAAGACGGTTCACTGCGTGATCGGACTTTACTCCCCGGATCTTCTCGATATCTGCCTTCGTCACCGGCTGCTTGTAGGCGATGATCGCCAGCGTCTCCATCACCACGTCCGACAGCACCTGCTTCTTTGGTGTCGCCGCCACGCGGATCAGATGTTCATAATAGTCGGCGCGGCTGCACATCTGGTAGCTGTCATCGAGACGCACGATCTGCATGCCCGCCTTTCTCTTGTCATATTTCTCCTTCAGGCGCTCCACGGCCTGGATGGCCGTCTCCTCATCCGATTCCAACGCTGCCGCAAGCTGGCGGATCTCCACAGACTGCCCCATGGTAAACAGCACGGACTCCACAACGGACTCCTGCTTTTTCAGATTTTCCACTCTCATTCATTTTCCTCCACAGTGGTATTCTCCTACTCATACTGGTAACGGAACTGTCCGATTTTTTACAGTCCCGCGCAGTAAATGCGCAAACCTACTGAGCAGTTGTGACATCGATAGCAATATCCTCTTCTTCGCCTTCCGGCTCAAGAGATTCTATGCACATGTCGTCAAAGAGATGTTCCTGGGTCAGATGGATCTTCCCCACCTTCATGAGCTCTAAAAGTGCCAGGAACGTCACGACGACCTCTGTCTTGTCGTTCTGCTTTTCCAGCATCTGCCGGAAGCTGAATTTCCGGTGCTTTCTGGCATATCCCAGAACAGAGGTGATCTTGTCCTCCAGACTCACCGGATCTTTTTTGATGGTTCCGAAGGTGCTGCGGACCGGGTCGATCTTATCCTGCTGCCGCTTCATCACCGACTCGAAGATCTTCTGAAGCTTCGTGAGCGTCACTCCGTCCAGGAGCTTATCGAGATCCACCGGCTCTGCATATTCCTTGACCTCCGGCGGTATCGTCGGATCCTTGTAGAACACCCGGTCCGCCCCGGACTCCATGTCCTTAAGTTCCTCCGACATCAGCCGGTATTTCTTATATTCCAGGAGACGCATCACAAGTTCCGCTCTCGGATCTTCCTCCTCGCCCTCCTCATTCACTTCTTTCGGCAGCAGCATCCGCGCCTTGATGTCGAGAAGCGTCGCCGCCATCACAAGGAATTCGCTGACCACATCCAGATTTTCCTCATCCATCTGCCGCACGTACTCCATATACTGGTCCGTGATCTCGGCGATCGGGATATCATAGATATTCACTTTGTTTTTTTCAATCAGATGGAGAAGAAGATCCAGCGGACCTTCAAACTTTTCCAGTTTGTACGATAATTCCATATGCACCTCAAGTATGTTTTCAAAGTCTTCCATTCAAAAAGCCCATGTCCAACAATTCGATATATAACCGCAAAAAAGAATGTGCGTATGCACACTCTTCATCACGCCGTTCACATTTTGTCCCTACTGCTGCGTATCAGCCCCGCAGAGCCTCACAACAACCACCTGTGGTTTATCATTCAGCCTGATATTGATCGAGTGGGTCCCAAGTCCCCGTCCGACGATCATCCGGCTCTTTTCTCTTCCTTTTCCCGGAAGTTCAAAATATCCCGCGCATCGCGGATAAAAAAACTGGTACTGGGGTGTCATGACTCCGCCCACAAGCGGAAGCCGGATGGTTCCGCCATGAAAATGTCCGGAAAGTGCGAGATCCGCTCCCCACGCCGCATACTCCTCAAAAAACAGCGGAGAATGGGCCAGAAGAAGACAGAACTTTTCAGGGTCCGGCTCTCCCAGGGTCTCCTTCAAAAGACCCTCAGGGATCTCTCCCGACCGCGGCAGATAGGCGCTCTTTGGAAGATCGAGGCCATAGATCCTGATATCGCTGTCGAGATCCGCCGCCTCGTTGGAGAGATAACGGATCCCTGCATTTTCCAGGGCTGTCCGATAATTCTCATAAGCCTCACCGTAAATCTCAGATTTCCATAACATCCGGCTCTCATGATTTCCATTTCCGCAGTATACCGGAAACTCCTTCGCAAGCTCTGTCAGAAGCGCCAGCGGGATCCTGACATCAGAATTTCCCCTCTTTGCAACCATTCCGTCCCCGCCAAAAAGCACGGCATCCGGTTTCACCTTCCGCACGGTCTCAAGCAGACGGCTGTTCTCTTCCCCGAATTCTTTATTGTGGAGATCAGTCAGGAAGACGATGGTCTTTCCCTGTCCGTGGATCTTCTCCGAGGCGATCCGGTACTCTTCCGTTACAAGGCAGTCCCTCTCATACCGGGAACGTGCCAGGCAGCCGGCCCCAAAAGCCATGACACTGGCTGCCAGAAACACTGCTGTTCCCAAATCGGATTACTCCTCCTCAAATACGCGGATCCCGCGCTCAACAACGCCTGCGAATGCCTGTGCATAGCTCTTGTACTCCGGATGCTTTGCGATGATCTTATCCATAACTTCCTTCATCTCTCCGCTGATGATGACGGTGCATCCTGCTGCCTTCTTATTTGTGGAACGGTTCTCGTACACGTCCTGCATTACTTTTACTCTTTCTTTCATGATCAATACTCCTTTTTATTTTTACTGTACCCATGCGCCGTCTGCGCCGACTACATACTTGTTATCGATCGTGGTATTTTTCGCGATCTTTCCCTCCGCGTCGAGATAGAACCACTTACCGGAATCCTGTCTCCATGCGCTCTTTACCATCTTTCCGTTTGTCTCAAAATAGTGCCACTCGGTGCCGAACATCTTCCATCCTGTTACCATCTTTCCGTCCGTATCAAAACCGAAATCAGCGGCATCGATCGTGTAGATCGTTCCTACTGCCTTTGTTCCGTCGGCAAACTCGTATCTCCAGCTGCCGTTATCCTGTACCCAGTGTCCGGCAGTTGTCTGCTTTCCTGCGGATGTGCTTCCGGACTTCTCTGTATTGACATACTGATAGCCATAGTCCAGCATCTTCTTTGTATCCTCATAGTGGGTGCTCTTGGATTTTAAGATCACCGCAACCATACGGACGCCGTTTTTCTCCACGCAGGTCACAAGAGTATTTCCTGCCTTGGAAGTATATCCCGTCTTTCCGCCGACGATTCCCGCATAATATCTGGAATCGTTCGGGTAGAGCATCTTGTGGCCCGGAGTGATGGTTCTTGCCGCAGCTGCCTTTGTCGCCGGGAACTTGTAGCTCAGTGTGGAGTCGATCTCGCAGAGCGTCTTATTTGCGAAGGCCGCAGCTGCGATCTTCGCCATATCGCGGCATGTAGTATACTGCTGATCGGAATTTAAGCCGTTTGGATTCACGAAATGTGTGTTCGTACAGCCGAGCTCCGCCGCTCTCGCGTTCATGAGCTCCGCGAAGGCAGAAATACTGCCGGAGACATGCTCCGCGAGTCCGTTTGCGACCTCATTGGCAGATTTTAAAAGCAGGGCATAGAGGCTGTCCTTCACGGAGACCTGGTCGCCCTCCACGAGTCCGATCTTCACAGCTCCGGACTCCAGGTTTGTGACTGCTGTCTTTGAGAATGTCACCTTGCCGTCCAGGTTTGCTTTTTCCAGCACGAGAAGCGCTGTCATAAGCTTTGTGGTGCTGGCTGGAGCAAGCTTCTCATCGGCATTCTTCTCGAAGAGAACTCTTCCGTTCGTCACATCGTAGAGGATTCCGGCCTCCGCGGAGATCGTCGGCTTTGCGATGGCATCCGCTGCCGCTTTTGCCTCTGCGCTCACCTGGCTCTGACCGGTTGTGTTTGTTGTATTATTTGATGTATTGGGCTTGCTGTCCTCATATCCCGGACCGCCCTCGTTTCCAGTCTGGGGATTCTGGGTCGTGTTTGTCGTCTGTTTGTTCTGGCTGGTGGCCTGTTTATCGCTGTCCCGGATGATCGTAGCCGCCTGCACCGGCTGTGCCGCAAAAATGGCACACGCAAGTGCGACCGGGATAAATCTGTTCATTTTTCTCATTTTTCTTTCCTCCTTTTCCTTCTCTATGCTACCATAGACCCACCGAAAAAGCTTTGCAATTTTCTGTCGATTTTCTTATGTCGCTTCAAGCGTTCCCGTCTACGTCTCGCGCTGACAGGAACCGTATGTCCATCTGATACGGGCATATCGCTTATATATCTTCGTCCAGCATACGAATGAGGTCTTCTCTCGTGATACTGCTGAGCGCTCCTGTTCCTTCCGTCACCACGGTATCCGCCAGATCCCGCTTCATCTCCTGAAGCTTCAGGATATTCTCCTCGATGGTGTGCTTCGTGATGAGTTTGAATACGGAGACCTGGTTCTCCTGTCCGATCCTGTGGGCGCGGTCTGTGGCCTGGTTCTGTGCCGCCACGTTCCACCACGGATCGTAGTGGATCACCACATCCGCCGCAGTGAGGTTTAATCCGGTTCCGCCGGCCTTCAGTGAGATTAAGAACACCATCACATCGTCCTTCTGGAACAAAGACGCCATCTGCACGCGGTCCCGCTTCGGCGTGGAGCCGGTGAGCAGGTAAAACGGGATCTTCTCCTTCTTTAAGCGCTTCGCGATGATCTCAAGCATCGATGTAAACTGGGAGAACAGGAGGATCTTATGTCCCGCAGATGTTCCGTTTAAGAGAAGCTCCATACAGGTATCGAGCTTCGCGGATCCACCTTTGTAGCCGTCAAAGCATAGAGACGGCTCGCAGCAGATCTGGCGCAGACGCATGAGCTCCGCGAGGATCTGCATCCGCTCTTTTCCGTAATCTCCGTCAGTTCCCTCCATGAGCTGTTCCTTTAAGGAAGCTGCCGCCGCCGTGTAGAGGTCTTTCTGCTCGCCCTCCATGTTGGAGTAGAGAACCGTCTCTAATTTATCCGGAAGTTCCTTTAAGACATCTTTCTTTAAACGCCTCAAAATAAACGGTCCCGTAAGCTTTTTTAACTGAACCAGGGCATTTGGATCCTGGTCCCTCACGATCGGCATCTCAAACGCACGCTTAAACTTCTGTGACGTGAATAAAAATCCCGGCATCAGGAAGTCAAAGATACTCCAGAGTTCCCCAAGATGGTTCTCAATGGGTGTTCCTGTCAGGGCAAATCTCGTCTTTGCCGGAACAGCCTTCACGGATTTCGCTGCCTGTGTGGAGGAATTCTTGATGTACTGGGCCTCGTCAATGATCTCGAAGCGGAATTCCTTTTCATGGTACCAGAGAATATCGCGCTTTAAGAGGTCGTAGGACGTAATGATCACATCCGGGCGCTCCTTCTCATAAGCTGCGAACATCTCCTCGCGCTCTGCCTGGTTCCCCGCCGCCGTCATGATCTTAAGCTCCGGAGCAAACTGGGCAAACTCGTTCTCCCAGTTGTATACCAGGGATGCCGGACACACCACGAGAGACGTGCCGCCGTTCTCTGCCTTTTCATCCAGCAAAAGGGCGATGACCTGGATCGTCTTTCCCAGACCCATCTCGTCCGCAAGGATTCCGCCAAAGCCGTAGGCATCCAGGCTCTTTAACCACCGGTAGCCCACCTTCTGGTAGCTTCGAAGCGTCAATGCAAGGCGTTTCGGGATCTCGTAATCGCTGTCCTCCACGTCCTTCATGCCACGGACAACAGCCTTGAACAGCTGGTCGCGGTACACGCTGACGCTCTTATCCTCTTTTAACGCCGCATCCAGGAACATAGCGCGGTATGCAGGGAGCTTTATCGTGTCAGAACCCACAAGTTCCTTCGCGACACCGAGCTGTTCCGCGATCTTTGCGACCGTAAGAAGTCCACCGTCCCCCAGTGTCAGGAAATCGCCGTTCTTCATCCGGTAAAAGCTCTTTTTCTTTCCGTAAGCCGCCAGCACCGCCGCGAGTTCTTCCCTCGGAAGCGCCCCGGTGTCTACCTCAAGTTCCAGCCATTTTCCCAGTGTCCGTACCTGGACCGATGCGCTCACCGGCGGCAGGACACGGATCTTCTTGAAGGACTCGGACACGAACACATCCCCGGTATCCATGAACTTCTTCATGCCCTCGGAGATCAGACGATATACCGCCTCATCGTCATTCTTGATCACGAGGTTTCCGGATCCGTCTTCCGTATACTTAAAGTAGGTGGTGATCAGCTGGCTCACCTTGAATTCTCCCGGGACATCCCGGCAGATCTCTTTCGGGACATTCTCGTCCGCCAGCGGGTGAAAGGAGAAATCGCCGTAGGCGAGCTCCGGACGCAGGGTGACGGTTCCAGCGGCATCGCTGTCAAAATAGAAGGAGGCCTTCAATTCCTTCGGGCGGTAGCTCTCGAGATCCACGCCCTCGGAGCGGATCAGTCCGAAAGGCTCCAGCTTTCTCAAAACTCTCTCATAAAAGAGCGGCATGTCCCGGTCATTGACGGAGACTTCATTCTCCGCATCAAGCCCCATGACCATGTATTCCATGAATACGGTCAGGCACTCCGTGTAGTCTGGATCGCAGCGGCAGATCGATTCCTGGTCCGCGATAAATAAGGACTTTTCGCCGGAAAAGGCCATAATGTCCTTGTCAACAGTGACCTTGATCCCGTCCCGTCCCTCTTTCTTTACAACAGCGGTAAATGTAGGATTTTCCCGTTTTACCGTCAGCATTCTCTTTTTCTTCCGGTAATCCTCACACTCGATGGTCTGACCGTCCATGATGGCAAAGAACCGCTCTCGTCCGGCTTTTCCCAGGATCAGTTCTTTTAACGCCGGTTCCGCTTCCATGGAAAACCGGCCGTTTCCGCGGTATTGTTCCCTAAAAAAGCCGACACGTTCCATGATGAGAAGCGCCAGCGCCCGGCTCTCCTCATCGAAAGCCTGAAGACTGTGATGGAACGCCAGCCCTTTTCCGTACTGGACAAGGCTCATGGTTTCCATCGCCTTCGCGAAGGCTGTCAGATCCTTCACCGGGTACTGTTTTTCACGGCCCACCGTGAAGCGGACCCGCACCTGGTCTCTTGAGATCGTAACGATAGGGATCAGACGGTAATGTCCCTCCTCGGAGGCCCCCATGATCCGGCTCACCTCGCGGTTCGTGTACTCCCGGACCATAAACCGGACTTTCTGGGATGTGGAGACCGGATGTTTCGACTCCCTGCTCTCTCTCCGGAGCCATTCCGCAAGCAGGGCATGGGCATGCGGGCACATGGGGATCCCGTCGGGTCCCTGTGTGCAGGATACTCCGCAAAAGCCGAGATTTCTTCCCGTTTTACTGATATGCGAACAAGAGTAGTCAAAATTCTGACTACCCTTGCGCAGGATACGGACACGGTATTCATCTTCCCCGTCCATGACGGTTCCCCTGATCTCTGTCTCGCCTTTCCAGAAGGCTTCGGCAGTAAGTTCCGTTACTTCCATATCATTCCGTCCCCCCGGTTTGTTTTATTGCTTTCCAGCCCTGAAACGGATCGTTCCGCACTACGTGCTCCCACGATCCTGACTTCATTCGCAATCCAGCCTGACGGCTTTCTTGCTCATGAAGTTTTGCCTGTCATATGGCTATGCATCTGTGCAGGCAAGCCTGCCCTTCTGCATAGCCGCGGTTTGTTTTATTGCTTTCCAGCCCTGAAACGGATCGTTCCGCACTTCGTGCTCCCACGATCCTAACTTCATTCGCAATCCAGCCTGTCGGCTTTCTTGCTCATGAAGTTTTGCCTGTCATATGGCTATGCATCTGTGCAGGCAAGCCTGCCCTTCTGCATAGCCGCATGACAGGCTGTTTCATCACATCCGTTCCGGTGCGCTGAATCCCAGAACGTTAATGCATGTCATTAACACATCACGTGTTAACGTAACAAGGCTGATGTACCCCGCCTGTTTCTTCCTGTCTTCCTCAGCGATGATCTTCGTCTCATGATAGAAGTGATTTAACGCATTTGAGAGTTCGTAAATGTAAGCGCAGATCTTATGCGGCGCAAGCTCCTCGAAGCAGGTAAGCATCACATCGCTGTACCGGGAGAGGGCGAGCATCAAGGTCTTCTCCGGCTCTGCGGACGGCGGAAGGATCTCGCCATTCTCTGTATTTTCACAGGTATCGCTGTATTTCTTTAAGATGGAGTTGATTCTCGCGATCGTGTAGAGAACATACGGACCTGTATTTCCCTCAAAGGAAGTAAATCTGTCGATATCGAAGACATAGTCCTTTGTGGCCTGGTTAGAGAGATCGCCGTATTTTAAGGCAGCGAGACCTACGATCTCAGCCGTTTTTTTCGCCTCATCTTCAGAAACGGTACGGTTCTCCATGATACGGTTGTAAGCCGCCTCATCGATATCCGCGATCAGGTTCTCAAGACGCATAACGCCGCCTTCTCTCGTCTTAAACGGCTTTCCGTCCTTTCCATTCATGGTACCGAAGCCGACAAAATCCATCTTCCGGTCTGCCGGAACGATCCCTGCCTTCTTTGCGACACGGAAGACCTGTGTAAAGTGGAGTTCCTGACGCTTGTCCACTACGTAGATATAGTGATCCGGCTTGAAATCTTCTTCTCTCTCAACGATGGTCGCAAGGTCGGAAGTCGCGTAGAGGGCCGCGCCATCGGATTTTCTTACGATACACGGCGGAAGCTCCTTGGTATCGGTCGGCTCGGCGATATCAACAACGAGAGCACCCTGGCTCTCATATGCAAGTCCTTTATCCTGGAGGTCCTTGATCAGGCCCGGGATATACGGCTGCGCGTCGCTCTCACCTTTCCACAGGTCGAAATCCACGTCAAGGTTTGCGTAGTTTCTCTTTAAATCTTTTAAGGAAACATTCATGATATGCTTCCAGATCGCACGGTACGGCGCGTATCCGCTCTGAAGCTTGAAGGTCGCCTCCTGGGCGCGCTCCTTGAATGCCTCGTCAACCTTGGATTTTCCGCTGGCTGCCGGGTAGATCTCCTCAAGCTCAGAGATCGTAAACGGCGCTTCCTCCGGATACTCTCCGGTAAAGCTCTCGTCAAAGTACGGAAGTTCCGGCTTTCTGTCCTTTAATTCCTCGATGATAAGGCCCATCTGGAGTCCCCAGTCACCGAGATGAACGTCTCCGATGACCTTGTGGCCCACAAAGCGTCCCATGCGCTTTAACGCCTCACCGATCACCGCGGAACGGAGATGTCCGACGTGGAGCGGCTTTGCGACGTTTGCTCCGCCGTAGTCGATAACGATTGTCTCCGGCTTCTCGACCTCGTCCATTCCGAGCTTCTTTGCGCCCTTCATTCCGTTCATGTAGCTGGAAAGGAAAGCCGGGTCTAATTTCAAGTTGATGAATCCCGGCATAACGGCATTCACTTCTTCAAATACTTCGCTGTCTTTTAACTGTTCTACTACACCGTTCGCGATATCGATCGGTTTCTTTTTATATGTCTTTGCGGCTGCCATCGCGCCGTTGCACTGGTATTCGCAGAGATCCGGGCGGTTGGACAGAGTCACTTTTGCAAAGTTCTCATCGTAACCGTTCGCCGCAAAAGCTTTTTTCATCTCATCTGTGATGATATCCAGAATTTTTTTCATCTGATTTTCTCCTTTTTTAGCGTGCCAGTCTGCATCATTTTCCCGCGCCATACCAAAAACATGGCAATTGCAGACACAGACTTATACAGTAACTATCATTATACCGTATCGCGGTAGAAAAATCCATAGTTCTGTTGATATTTTTGTTATCGCTCACGCATGACATACAGGAGCTGTTTTCGGTTATGGTCTGAACACGTCATGGGCAGGCATATTGGGGAGGGACAGCGAACTGCCAGGTTTCAAGGAAAGACCTGGCAGTTGAAAATATCATCTTATCTTTTACGCTTCCCCGATCACGCTCGTCGCGAAATTCACCGAAGCCATAGCGTCCTTACAATAGGCATCCGCCCCGATGGCATCTGCATACTCCTGTGTCAGGACTGCACCGCCAACCATGACCTTCACCCATGGTGCATCCTTCCGGAGCGCCTTGATGGTGTCCTCCATTGCCGGAACCGTTGTCGTCATGAGGGCACTGAGTCCCACCACCGGCACGTGCTCCTTCACCGCCGCTTCCACGATGGTTTCCGGCGGCACATCACGTCCGAGATCCATCACGTCAAAACTGTAGTTCTCCATAAGGACCTTCACGATATTCTTTCCGATATCGTGGATATCGCCTTTAACTGTGGCGAGGATCACTTTTCCCTTTTTCCCCTGAACCTCTCCGTTAGCCTCCATGGACTCCTTCACGACGGCGAACGCTGCCTTCGCCGCCTCCGCACTCATCAAAAGCTGCGGGAGGAACACGGTTCCGGCTTCAAAGCCTTTTCCTACCTCGTCGAGGGCCGGGATCATATCCGTATTGATGAGCTCTAAGGCATCCGTGTCCTTCAAGGCGAGTTTCGCTGCATCGGCTGCCGCCTGAGACATTCCCTTTACAATGCTCTTTTTTAACGCAGATCCGGTATCCGCCGCTCCTGTGCCTGTGCCGGACGTATTTCCGGCTCCATTGCTGTTTCCTGCGCCTGCCGCTCCACTCACCCCGGCTGCCTGGTTCACCGCCGCCGCCTTTAAGATCTCTTTCTGTCTCTTCTTCTCCGCTTCCTTCGGACCATAGATTCCCACATATCCCGCGCAGTTCTCATCCTGAGCTGACAGCACAAGGAAGCTGTCATAGGCCTGCATCATGGCTTCCAGATTCGGATTCACGATCCCCGCAGAAAGTCCGTTCTGCATTGCGAGAAGGAAGAAAGAAGAGTTGATGTTCTCACGCATCGGAAGTCCGAAGGACACGTTGGAGACACCGAGGACTGTCTTTCCTCCAAGCTCATCCCGCACTCTTCTCACGGTCTCCAGTGTTGTGAGCGCCCCGTTCTTATCGGAGCTCACCGCCATGCAGAGACAGTCCACGAGAATATCCTTTTTCGGGATCCCGTAGGATGCCGCTGTCTCGTATATCTTTCTCGCAACAGCAAGTCGTCCGTCCGCCGTCTCCGGAATTCCGTTCTCATCGAGAGCCAGAGCAACCACCACACCGCCATAATGCTTTACCAGCGGGAAGATCTGCTCCATGACCTCTTTCTTTCCGTTTACCGAGTTGATCAGCGGTTTTCCGTTGTAGATCCTGAGCGCCCGCTCCATGGCCACAGGGTCGGAGGTGTCGATCTGAAGAGGCAGATCCAGAACACCCTGAAGTTCCTTTACCACATCCACCATCATCTGGGGTTCATCGATCCCCGGAAGTCCCACATTGACATCCAGAACATCGGCGCGGCTCTCCTGCTGGGCAACACCCATGGATAAAATATAGGTCAGATCCTTATCCTTCAACGCCTGCTTGAATTTCGGCTTTCCCGTCGGGTTGATCCGCTCCCCGATCAGGATCGGTCTGCCACCGAATGTCACCGCGTGGGAGTAGGAGGAGATCACCGTGCGGTTTTTGTCCGTAATTTCACAGACAGGAATATCATCGCAGGCAAGTTTTGTCTTAAGGATGTGTTCCGGTGTCGTTCCGCAGCAGCCGCCGAGTACCATCGCCCCGTTTCTCGCCATCTCCTGCATCGCCGTGGCAAACTCATCGGCATCGATATCGTAAACGGTCTTTCCACCCTCGCTTCTCGGCAGTCCCGCATTTGGGTTGACGAGGATCGGGGTGGAGGACACCTTCGCCATATCTCTCATAAACGGCAGCAGCTGGATCGGCCCGAGACCACAGTTTAAACCGATCACATCGGCTCCCAGTCCCTCTAAGAGTGCCGTCACAGACTCCACGTTGCCCCCGGTCAGCATTTTTCCCTTTTCATCCAGCGTGACGGTCGCAAATACCGGCAGATCACTGTTCTCCTTCACCGCCAGGACTGCTGCTTTAAGCTCATATCCGTCGCCCATGGTCTCGATGATCACAAGATCCGCGCCAGCCGCTTTTCCGATGAGGACTACCTCTTTATATGCCTCATAGGCGTCCTCAAACTCCAGATCACCGTATGGCTTTAAGAGTTTTCCCGTCGGTCCCATGTCCAGAGCCGCGTAACCATGTCCGGCCGCCGCGATGGCGTTTTTTGCATTTCGAACCGCCGCCGTCACGATCTCTTTTACGGAATATCCATCCTCCTCTTTAAATTTAAAATGGTTGGCGCCGAAGGTATTCGTCGTCACCACGTCAGATCCCGCATCGAGGTACTCCCTGTGGATCTCCGTGATGATCTCCGGTCTGGAAAGATTCCATGTTTCCGGAAGTTCGCCGGGCTTCAGGCCCCGGGCCTGCAAAAGGCTTCCCATACCTCCGTCAAAATAAATTCGTCTCTCCTTCATCAGTTCCAGAATTCCCATGGCTCTCTCCTATCTTCTTCAACTTATCTTCTGAACGCGCAGTCTTTCTTTCCACACGCCTCGCAACCCTCGATCACACAGGCTGCCGGTGCCCGGCTCACCCCGATCACCGCCGTCACCGACTTCGACGGCATCATCAGATAACCCTCTGTCAGTGTGATCCCGATCCGTTTTCCTGCCTCCAGTCCGTCAAGGATCTGTTTCTGGGCCGATAGTGGAAAATCTCCGTAACCCGGTGAAAATCTTGGTCTCAGATAAAGCCCTTTTTCCAGATACTCCTTTTTCCACCCGGCATTCAGTTCATTGCAGTACGCCTCCACCATTGCGGCGGCAGCGGCCTGCATGACCACCGCTTTCGCGACAGAAAGCTTTCCGTACCGGGCGAGAAGTCTGTCTACCTCCGCCCCCACGGTGACCGCCATCACAAGCACGGAATCACAGCCGGACAGGTTCTTTTTTAAATTTGCGCTCTTTACCCGGAAACAGCCGCCATCGACGGTTCCGTCCTCTTCCACAGAGAGCGGATACTCCCGCACGAGGTGCCTGAACTCCGCTGCGCGTTCCGCTTCCCGGATGCATTCCTCCAAAAGCCGTTCCGTCTCCGGATCCGGTTCATGTTTTCCAAGCCCCAGATATCGGAGCGCTTCTTTTCTGTCCGTCTGCATGATTTGAACGAGTTCCTTCCTTATTATAATAGATCGTATAACCGGCAGTTAAGCTTCCCATAACCAGAAGTTAAACTATTTCTCTTCCTATGATCTGTCCGCATATCCTCTCCCTGACAGATCTTTATCAGCATATCACGTCTGATCCGCCATCGTCCAATATATCCACCATGTGTCTGGTTATAGTTTTTTCTTATTGCCATTCAGCATGCTACATGCCTTCAAATTTCCGGATCTCCTCCAGATATTTCTGTCCCAACGGACTCAGGGCAATCCCTTTTCTCTTTAAGTATCCGATGGTCATGACCTCGTCGGACTTTAATTTCACCGCCCAGTAATCGGAACCGTTTAAATTATCACAGAGGATTCCGGAACAGAGGGTATATCCGTTAAGGCCTACCATCAGATTTAACAAGGTCGCCCGGTCATTGGCCTTGATCAGCTGTTTATAGCTGTAGGTACTCAGCACCTCCTCCGCAAAATAGAAGGAGTTGTAATTTCCCTGTTCAAAGGAAAGGCACGGATACTCCTGAAGCTCCTCGATGGTGATCTCCTTCTGGTTCGCTAACGGATGGCCTTTCCAGAGATATACATAGATCCCGCAGTCCATAAGCGGGCAGAATTCCAGATCCGACTCATCGAAAAGCTTTGTGAGCACTTTCCGGTTGAAATCATTCAGATACAGGATCCCGATCTCACTCCTGAACGTCTTCACATCCTCAATGACCTCATAGGTCTTCTCCTCCCGGACCGCAAACTCGTACTCATCCATACCAAACTGCTTTACCATCTCGATAAACGCGTTTACCGCGAAGGTGTAATGCTGCATGGAAACGCCGAATTTCTTCTTCACGTTCTTTTTCTCAATATACCGGGATTCCATCAGCTTATACTGTTCCGTTACCTGTCTCGCGTAGCCTAAGAACTCCTGTCCTTCCGGTGTCAGGACAACGCCGCGGTTGCTTCTCTTAAAAAGCTCTGTCCCGATCTCATTTTCCAGCTCCTTGAGCGCCAACGAAAGGCTGGGCTGGGATATGAAAAGAAGCTTCGCCGCTTCATTCATGGAACCGGTATCCGCGATGGTGATCACATACTTTAACTGCGTCAGCGTCATAACACGTCTCCTTTCGGGTGGATCCGGGCCTGTTGTTTTCCCTTCCCGGCTCCTGATATGTCAAATTTTATCCACTGTGAGTCATTTTGTCAATCCGAACCGCCATTCCGCAAAGGCACACCGGCTCTGGTCGTTGCGGTCCGTGCGCTGCAGAGCCAAACTGCAACAATTTTTTCGTTAAAAAATAAATTTGCTTGACATTTTGAAACAAACTCCCTATAATTCAAAATAATCTTTAACCGCTTCACTGCAACTCGACAGAGCATTGAACGGTTATCATGATAACAAGTTCCAGAGGAGGAATCAATTATGAAAAAAAGAGTTTTAAGTTTAAGCCTTGCACTTGCAATGGCGACTTCTTTAACTGCCTGCGGAAGCTCATCTTCCACAACCGAGACAACTGCCGCTGCAGCAGCTGACGCGACAACAGCCGCTGCTGGCGCTTCCAGTGAAGCATCTTCCGACAAAGTATTCAAGATCGGCGGTATCGGCCCGGTCACAGGCGCGGCTGCTGTATATGGTCTCGCAGTTAAGAACGGCGCCCAGACCGCTGTTGATGAGATCAACGCTGACGGCGGTATCAACGGATACCAGATCGAGTTTAATTTCCAGGATGACGAGCACGACGCCGAGAAATCCGTCAATGCCTACAACACATTAAAAGACTGGGGCATGCAGGTCCTCATGGGAACTGTAACCTCCGCTCCATGTGTAGCTGTTGCAGATAAGACGAATGCTGACAATATGTTCCAGATCACACCGTCCGGCTCCTCTGTTGAGTGTGCGCAGAACCCGAACGTGTTCCGTGTATGCTTCTCCGATCCGGATCAGGGTGCTGCATCCGCAACTTACATTGCTGAGAACAAACTTGCGGAAAAGATCGCAGTGATCTACGACAGCTCCGATGTATACTCCAGCGGTATCTACGAGAAATTCGCTGCTGAGGCTGCAAACCAGGGTCTTGAGATCGTGGACGCCGAGGCATTCACAGCTGATTCCAACAAGGACTTCTCCACACAGCTCCAGAAGGCAAAGGACGCAGGCGCTGACCTCGTATTCCTTCCGATCTACTACACAGAGGCATCTCTGATCCTCAAGCAGGCTGACACCATGGGCTACGCTCCGAAATTCTTCGGCTGCGACGGTATGGACGGTATCCTTCAGGTTGAGAACTTTGATACAAAGCTTGCTGAAGGTTTAATGCTCTTAACTCCGTTTGCTGCTGACGCTCAGGATGAGCTTACCCAGAAATTTGTAACTTCTTACAAAGAGAACTATGGCGAGACTCCGATCCAGTTCGCTGCTGACGCATATGACGCGATCTACGCGATCAAAGCTGCCATGGAAGAGGCTGACATCACACCGGAGACATCTGTAAGCGATACCTGCGATAAGATGAAAGAGGCTATGTTAAAGATCAAAGTCAATGGTCTTACCGGTGAAGACATGACCTGGACAGAGGATGGCGAACCGCACAAGGCACCGAAGGCTGTCAAAGTCGTAGACGGCGCATATCAGGCGATGTAATCGATCATTTAAGAATGGCATCATGTTAAGAGGATTGTCGCTTCGGCAATCCTCTTGTTTCTTTCACGGTCCTGCGTTATGATGTGCCTGAACTGTTCCCCGAAAAACTGGCCCACAGCTAATGAAAACATACCGAGGTGTAAAATTTATGACGGGTTTTATCAACTACTTAATCAATGGAATCAGCCTTGGCAGTGTCTACGCGATCATCGCGCTTGGATACACCATGGTCTATGGAATCGCGAAAATGTTAAACTTCGCCCATGGCGATATCATCATGGTCGGAAGCTACGTGGTCTTTATCACGACACACAGTATGGGAATGCCGGTCTTCTTAAGCGTTCTCCTTTCTGTCATCGTGTGTACCGTGCTCGGTATCGTCATTGAGCGTGTCGCCTACAAACCGCTGCGTGACGCTTCTCCGCTGTCCGTCCTGATCACGGCTATCGGCGTCAGCTACTTATTACAGAACATCGCTCTCCTCTTATTCGGAGCCGACACAAAGTCCTTTACCTCTGTCGTAACGATCCCGGCTCTGAAGTTCGCGGACGGTGCCATCACAGTGACCGGTGAGACTCTCGTGACGATCGTTTCCTGTATCGTGATCATGATCGGACTTACCGCCTTTATCAACAGGACGAAGGCCGGCCAGGCCATGCTCGCCGTATCGGAAGACCGCGGTGCCGCCACCCTGATGGGGGTAAACGTAAACGGAACCATCGCGCTCACATTTGCGATCGGCTCCGCCCTCGCTGCCGTGGCCGGTGTTTTACTCTGCTCCGCCTATCCGTCCCTGACTCCTTACACAGGATCCATGCCCGGCATCAAGGCCTTCGTGGCAGCCGTATTCGGCGGAATCGGTTCCATCCCCGGCGCGTTGATCGGCGGAATCCTTCTGGGAATCATTGAGATCCTGTCAAAAGCATATATTTCTTCCCAGCTCTCCGACGCGATCGTATTCTCCGTCCTGATCATCGTCCTCTTAGTACGTCCGACCGGAATCCTGGGCAAAAAACTGAACGAGAAAGTGTAGGTGATTCCCATGAAAAGTACAGCAAAAAAGAAACTCTTTATCAACAATATGATCACGCTCGGCATGGTCGTTGCTGCCTGGATCATCATGGAAGTGCTCATGGGCACCGGATATGTATCCAGCCTTTTAAAGGGACTCCTCGTTCCTTTCTGTATCTACGTGATCATGGCGGTTTCCTTAAACCTGACCGTCGGGATCCTCGGTGAGCTGAGCCTCGGACATGCAGGATTTATGTGTGTCGGCGCCTTCTCCGGCGCCCTCTTTTCCAAGTGCATGAAGGGCGCGATCGATCCGACCGTAAGTCTTGTGATCGCCATTTTTATCGGCGCTGCCGTCGCTGCCGTTTTCGGCATTCTGATCGGTATTCCGGTCCTGCGTCTGCGCGGTGACTATCTCGCCATCGTGACTCTTGCCTTCGGCGAGATCATCAAGAACCTTGTAAACGCCGTATTCCTCGGACGCGACGCTGACGGCTTCCACATCTCCTTCAAGGACTCCATGTCCTTAGGCTTAAAGGACGGCGGCGAAGTCCTCATCAAGGGACCTCAGGGGATCACAGGGACCCCGCAGGCAGCCACCTTCACGATCGGCATCATTCTTGTCCTGATCACACTGATCATCGTCATGAACCTTGTAAATTCCAGAACCGGCCGCGCGATCATGTCCATCCGTGACAACCGCATCGCCGCTGAGTCCATCGGAATCAGCATCACAAAATACAAGCTGCTGGCGTTCAGCATCTCCGCTGCTCTGGCAGGCGTTGCAGGCGTTCTCTATGCCCACAACCTTACGACACTTACTGCTCTCCCGAAGAACTTCGGCTACAACATGTCCATCATGATCCTTGTATACGTGGTTCTCGGCGGAATCGGAAGCATCCGTGGATCCGTGATCTCAACCGTTATCCTCTACCTGCTCCCGGAGCTTTTAAGAGGTTTAAACAACTACCGTATGCTGATCTACGCCATCGTCCTGATCCTCGCGATGCTCTTCAACTCCGCTCCGCAGTTCATCACGCTCCGCAAGCGGATCTTCGGCGGCTTAAAACCGCAGCATGCTGCCCATTCCGGAAAGGAGGAAGCTTAAAATGTCAGACATGTTAAATGTAAAAGGATTAAGCATCTCCTTCGGAGGCTTAAAGGCTGTCAACAATTTTGCCATCAACATTGAAAAAGGCCAGCTCTACGGACTCATCGGACCGAACGGTGCCGGAAAGACCACGATCTTCAACCTTCTGACAGGCGTTTACAAGCCGGATACAGGAACGATCCTCTTAGACGGCCAGAACCTTACAGGAAAGTCCACTACCGACATCAACAAAGCCGGTATCGCCCGTACGTTCCAGAACATCCGCCTTTTTAAGGACCTCTCCGTTCTCGACAACGTAAAGGCCGGACTCCACAACCACCACACCTACTCCACTCTTGAGGGAATTCTCCGCCTTCCGCGGTATTACAAGGTGGAAAAAGAGATGGACGAGGAGGCCATGGAACTCTTAAAGGTATTCGGACTTGACGGAGAATGTGATTTCAAGGCCTCCAACCTTCCTTACGGAAAACAGAGAAAGCTCGAGATCGCCCGCGCCCTTGCGACGGAGCCGAAGCTTCTTCTTCTCGATGAACCGGCTGCCGGCATGAACCCCAATGAGACCGCGGAGCTGATGGAGACGATCCGCTTCGTCCGCGACCATTTCGGAATGACGATCCTTTTAATCGAGCACGACATGAAGCTCGTCAGCGGTATCTGTGAGCGTCTTACCGTCTTAAACTTTGGTCAGGTCCTCTGCACAGGTCCTACTCAGGAAGTCTTAAGCAATCCGGAAGTTATCAAAGCTTATCTCGGTGAATAGGAGGAGAACAATCATGGCAATGTTAGAAGTAAGAGATCTGGAAGTCTACTACGGCGTGATCCAGGCGTTAAAAGGAATCTCCTTCGATGTAAATCAGGGAGAGATCGTCGCTCTGATCGGTGCCAACGGTGCCGGAAAGACGACAACACTGCACACCGTGACGGGTCTTTTGAGCGCCCGTTCCGGACATATCATGTACGAAGGAACCGATATCACAAAGATCCCCGGCTACAAGCTCGTCAGCATGGGAATCGCCCATGTTCCGGAGGGACGCCGCGTCTTCTCCACCCTCACCGTTCTCCAGAATCTGAAGCTCGGTGCCTACACAAGAAAAGATAAGGCAGAGATGGATGCGACGCTCAATATGATCTATCAGCGTTTCCCGCGTTTAAAGGAGCGTGTGAACCAGCCCGCCGGTACTCTCTCTGGCGGTGAGCAGCAGATGCTCGCCATGGGACGCGCCCTTATGAGCCATCCGAAGCTCATCGTTCTCGACGAGCCGTCCATGGGTCTGTCTCCGATCTATGTAAATGAAGTCTTCGACATCATCCAGAGCATCAACCGCGACGGCGTGACGGTTCTCTTAGTCGAGCAGAACGCGAAAAAAGCGCTCTCCATCGCGAATCAGGCATATGTACTGGAGACCGGTAAGATCGTTTTGAGCGGCGACGCGAAGCAGCTCATGAATGATGATAAGGTTAAAAAGGCTTATTTGAGTGAATAATCAGAAGTTACGGTCTGTGCCTGGCACGGACCGTATTCTTGTTACAGTACACGGGCACTCCATGCCCGCGCACTGTAACAGGATTTTGCCGATGCTTCGCATTCCGAATCGGCAAAATCCGCGGCCATAACGGTATTATACGGAATTTTCAGTTCAGAAAATTCCTACCCATGAAAAGTAACATTTTTTTACAAATATGTGAATCCATGAAAATTATGTAACGTTTTGACGGATTTTATGGTATACTCTTAGCAGACAGCACTGAAACTGTGCAGAAAAAAGAAGAAAAATCATGTACAGGGGAGGAAGATATTATGAGCAAAGTCATTACAGTCAGCCGCGAACTCGGCAGCGGAGGCCGCGAGGTCGGTCTTCGTCTCGCAAAAAAACTCGGCATTCCTTTTTACGATAAAGAACTTATCGCCATGGCGGCCGAGGACAGCAATATCTCGGAAGATCTTTTTCATGCGAACGATGAAGTGATCGCTGGTCAGAAACGGATCAACTACGATGATTATGCCACTGTGGATCCTTTCTCACCTGTATACGAAGTCCCGGTCTCCGACCAGCTCTTCGTGATCCAGTCGAAGATCATCCAGCGGCTTGCCGCAAACGGTCCCTGCGTGATCATTGGCAGATGCTCCGATGTGATCGTCGAGGACGCTTTCCGCATCTTTATCTGCTCCAGCTTCAAAAAGCGTGTGGAGCGGATCCAGGGACTTGAGAAGGAGCCGGAGGATCTTAAAAAGCTTGAAAGCCGCATCCGCGCTGTGGACGCGAAGCGCCGGGATTACTACCAGTATTACAGCGGAAATGAGTGGGGCAAACCGAAGAACTATGACCTCTGCTTAAACAGCGGCACGCTCGGGATCGAGCGGTGTGTGGAGATCATTGCGAATTCAGTCACTTTGGGATAGCAGGAATTTTCTTTATCGCATAAAAGCGTAAAACTTCAACTTATTGAATTTTTCTGTTGACAAATCCGCCCGACAGCGTTATGATAGCTTCAGTAGCCGGAGAGAATGAATCCGGCGGTAATCTTCAGAGAGGAGAACAGCAGATATGAAGAACCAGATGATGAATCTTTTTGCATCCTATTCTTTTTATTATTTTCCGGGCTATTATTACTGCGCGGACTGTTTCTGCTGCAAAAAACAACCCTCTCCGACCGAAGGGCTTTAGATCCTTCGGAAACGTAAAAGAAAATGCGGAGCCGGTGTTTGCGATTGCAGCAGACACCGGCTTTTTTGTTTCCGGATGCCCTCAAACGTATGCATGAAGCAGTTCCTGCTTTTCGGCTACGGTACCAGCCGAATACAGGAATATCCATTTTCCAGAGCGTTTTTATAAAGCAAACCCAACCTAAACCTGTCATATAAAGGAGAATAAGATTATGATCATTATTTTAAAGAGAAATGCCAACAAAGAAAAAGTAGAGAATTTAAAGACAGAGCTTGTAAATCAGGGATTTAAGCTCCATCTCTCCGAAGGAACCGAGGCCTCCCTCATCGGTCTCATCGGTGACACAAGCCGGATCCATGAAGACTGGTTAAAGGCCAACGACGTCGTTGATGATGTCCGCAGGATCCGTGAACCGTATAAGAAGGCAAACCGCTCCATGCACCCGGACGACACAGTCATCGATGTCTGCGGCAGAAAGATCGGCGGTGGCAGCTTTCAGGTCATCGCAGGCCCCTGCTCCATCGAGACAAAGGAACAGATCACAGAGGTTGCTGAGGACGTAAAGCGTTCCGGTGCAGCCTTCCTCCGCGGCGGTGCTTTCAAACCGAGAACTTCCCCGTACGCGTTCCAGGGTCTTCACGAGCAGGGTCTTGACCTTCTCTTAGAGGCAAAGAAAGCCACCGGTCTCCCGGTAGTCACAGAGATCATGAGTGCGGAGCATCTTCCGCTCTTTGACGACGTTGACATCATACAGGTCGGCGCAAGAAACATGCAGAACTTCGAGCTTTTGAAGGTCCTTGGAAAGATCGACAAGCCGATCCTCTTAAAACGCGGTCTTGCAAACTCCTTAGACGAGCTTCTGATGAGTGCGGAGTACATCATGGCAGGTGGAAATGAAAAAGTCATCCTCTGCGAACGCGGCATCCGCACCTTTGAGACTTCCTACAGAAATACGCTGGATATCTCCGCGATCCCGATGTTAAAGAAAAAGACCCATCTTCCGGTCATCGTCGACCCGAGCCATGCGGCAGGCATCCGCTTCATGGTGGAGCCCCTTGCCATGGCAGCTATCGCAGCCGGAGCCGATGGTCTCATGATCGAGGTCCACAATAACCCTGAGAAAGCCCTCTGCGACGGTGCCCAGTCCCTGACGCCGGAAATGTTCGACCATCTGATGAAAAAAGTCGATAAAGCTGCGGATTTCTTCCACTCTCTCGGTTAATCGTTGTTCTTTTCCTGAATATGCAGTATAATATTTAAATCACACCGCAATGAAACGGCAGGTCGGCGCTGGAAATGCGCCGGCCTGCCGGACGGTTGCAGACTATTAAGATTCATGGAGGTTCACACGATGGTCAGAAACACTGAAACTGCTTTTGTTCCAAATCTGCGCGGAGGCGACGGAACGATCGAGATCCGTCATATCTTAAACAAGGATGAGCTCATGGGACACGCGTCCATGTACGCCCACGTGATCATCCCAGCCCACGCCAGCATCGGATTCCATCAGCATGTGGAAAACACCGAGCCGTACTACGTTCTCAAGGGAAAGGGAATCTTTGAGGACAACGATCACACTGAGACCGAGATCCACCCGGGCGATGTCTGTGTCATCGAGGTTGGCCAGAGCCACGCGATCAAAAATCCTTTTGATGAGCCGCTTGAGATCATGGCACTTGTGATCAATGAGCGTGGAAAAGAGATCTAAACCCGCGCGTCCCAGTCCATCCGAAGCAGGAACACGATAAAGATGATCGAACTCAGCGTCCACGTCAGCGGGTACGCTGAGGAGATCGTCCGGAAGACAGGAATAATCCGGATCGCGATCGTCACGTAGAGCACGCGGATACCGCACCAGCAGATCAGCATCGTAAACATCGGGACAATGGATTTTCCCACGCCGCGGAGTACTCCCGTCGCGCAGTTGGAGAACGCCAGCAAAAAGAAAAATAAGGCAACCGTTCTTCCGTGGATCGTTCCAAATTCGATTGCTTCCGGCACATCCACAAAGATCCGAAGCAGGATCGGAACCCAGATAAAAAGACAGATTCCTACAAGCTCCGCCATCGCCATTCCGAACGCCACACCCATCACGGAACCTTTCTTCGCGCGGTCCGCTTTCCCGGCACCGAGATTCTGGCTCACAAAGGTTGTCAGCGCCATGGACATGCTCATGATCGGAAGAAAGGCAATCCCCTCAAGCTTCGCGAAGGCCCCCTGTCCGGAGATTGCGAAAGCTCCGAAGGTATTGATATTTGACTGGACCACAAGATTTCCGACACTGATCACGGAGTTCTGGAGTCCCGTCGGAAGTCCCTGTGTGATCACCTGACGGATCATGGAGCCATTGAAGCGAAGCTCCTTAAAATGGATCGTCGCAGCCCCTCCATCCTTCACCATGCGGATCATGCATAATAAAACACTCAATCCCTGGGCGATCACCGTGGCAACAGCAGCGCCTGCGGCACTCCACTGAAATCCCCCCACAAAGATCAGATCCAGGATCATATTTACTATAGAAGAAAAGATCAGATAATACAGGGGATGGACACTGTCCCCCACTGCCCTCATGATGTTCATGCAGATATTGTACATGATGACGGTGGAGACACCGGCAAAATAGATTCCGAAGTACAGTCTCGCCTCCACCATCACGCTGTCCGGCGTGTTGAGCCAGCCGAGAAGGATCGGAACAAAAAACAAACCGATGAGCGTCGCGAAAACCGAGAACACGATTCCCAGAAGAAAGTTTGTGTGCACCGCGCACCGTAATTTTTCCTCATCCTGTGCCCCGAAATATTTCGAGATCACGACACCGCCGCCCACAGCGATCCCGGCAAAAAACGTGATCACCGACATATTCACATTTGATGATAAGCTCACCGCCGCGAAGGCATCATTGCTCGCGAAATTTCCGACGACCCAGGCATCCGCCATATTGTAAAGCTGCTGTAAAAGCTGTCCTAAAAAGATCGGGATCATAAACCTGAAAAGTCCTCGTCCGATCGGACCTTCTGTCAGATTCCCATCCTTCTTCCCACTACCGGCTCCTGCCCTTTTCCGGACTAATCCCATGCCATTTCCTCCCTCAGTATCAGACCATTCGTCCTTCATATGCTTCAGGTATTGTCCGCATAGTACGGACTTTTGTCGTTTAAGTGACACATTGTAACTAAAATAATCGTATCATGTATGACCAGGGATGTCAAGTGACTGAACGGTCCCTGATCTTATGAAAACCAAAGGAGATTTTTCTTATGCCGCAGATCAAAAAAATCACTGATCTCACAGCGCCGGAACTCGATCTTTTTTCCAGATATTCCGAGTCCCAGCTTTTCCATATCAACGAACCGAAACCGGGGATCTTCATCGCAGAAAGCCCGAATGTGATCGAGCGCGCCCTCAATGCCGGGTATGAACCGCTCGCTGTCCTCATCGAAGAAAAACAGGCCGACGACCTGATCCCGAAGCTCTTTTTTGCTTACCCGGAGCTTCCTGTGTACACCGCAAAATTCGATCTCCTGACAAACCTCACCGGCTTTGCCTTAACCCGCGGCCTGCTCTGCGCCATGAAGCGAAAGAGCCTGCCGTCTGTGGCGGAGATCTGTGAGGGAAAACACCGGATCGCTGTCCTTGAGAATGTCATGAATCCCACAAATATCGGGGCGATCTTCCGCTCCGCCGCGGCCCTTGGAATGGACGCGGTGCTCCTGACCTCCGGCTGCAGCGATCCCCTCTACCGGAGAGCCGCCAGAGTCAGCATGGGAACTGTCTTCCAGATCCCGTGGACCTGTTTTCCGAAAAACGCGGATCTCTCCTGCGGCGGACTTGAAGCGCTCCGATCTTTGGGATTTCAGACGGCTGCCATGGCGCTGAAAGAAGATTCCGTTTCCATTGATGAGCCGAAGCTTCTTGGTGCCGAAAAACTCGCCGTGATCTTAGGCACAGAAGGGGACGGCCTCGCCTCCGCAACCATCGGCGGGTGTGATCATACGGTCATGATCCCGATGGCCCATGGGGTAGATTCGCTGAATGTGGCGGCAGCCAGCGCGGTGGCATTCTGGGAGTTGACGAAAAACAGAAAGGATATGATATCATGAAAAAACACGCATTATTCTGCATGGTTCTTGCAGGTACTCTTATAGTCGGAGGATGCGGTCAAAAAGCTGCTGACTCCACCGCTGCCACCGCGCAGGTGACCGAAACGTCCGACTCCGCTCCGGCTGACAAACCGGACGGCGCTCCGGGAGAAAACTCCGATAAACCCGGAAATCCGCCGGATGGGGCTCAGGGAAGCCTGGATGGAAAACCGGCACCGCCGGACGGCGGAAACGGAGGTCCGGGAGGTCCCGGAGGCCCGGGCGGACAGAACGCTGCTCCGACATCCTATACGGCAGTCTCAAGCTACTCCACCGATACTGAGGAGGACGGAAAGACCTACACCTCCACAGGAGCTGATGAGAGCGCAGTTCTCGTCACCGACGGCGCGAAGGTCACCTTAAAAAATTTCACGATGGACCGCAACTCCGCTGACAGCACCGGAGGCGATAATTCCAGCTTTTACGGAACCGGTGCCGCAGCACTTGCCACCAACGGCAGTCTGACACTGACCGGCGGCACCATCACCACCGATGCAAAAGGCGGTGCAGGTGTCTTCAGCTACGGCGACGGCAAAGTCACCGTATCCGACACCACGATCACCACAAAGCAGGATACCTCCGGCGGTATTCATGTGGCAGGCGGCGGCACACTCACTGCCTCCAACCTCACTGTTGAGACAAACGGTGAATCCTCTGCGGCGATCCGGAGCGACCGCGGCGGCGGTACCATGACCGTCGATGGTGGTACCTACACCTCCAGGGGAACCGGCTCCCCGGCAGTCTACTGTACCGCCGACATTACCGTCAACAACGCGGCGCTCACTGCTGAAAACTCCGAGGCTGTCTGCATCGAAGGGCTGAACTCCCTCTCTCTATCAAACTGCTCTCTCTCCGGAAACATTCCGGAAAATGAACAGAATGACTGCGACTGGACCGTCATCCTCTATCAGAGCATGTCCGGTGACTCAGAAGTCGGCGAAAGCAAATTTTCCATGGACGGTGGCAGCCTGACCTCCTTAAACGGCGGCCTCTTTTATACGACAAACACGGAGAGTTCCTTCTATCTTAAGAATGTGGACATCACCTACTCCCCGTCCAATAACTTTTTCTTAAAATGCACAGGAAATGCCAACAAACGCGGCTGGGGCCAGTCCGGAAATAATGGTGCTGACTGCACCTTTACCGCAGATTCCCAGGAAATGAGCGGCGACATCCTCTGGGACAGCATCAGTAATCTGGATCTGAAGCTCACAAGCGGCACCATCTTGACAGGTTCCATCCTTCAGGACGAGACAAACGCCGGTGATGGCGGAGACGGAACCTGCGACATCACCATAGACGCCCTCTCTGCCTGGACCGTAACCGGAAACAGCACCGTCACCTCCCTCACCTGTAACGGCTCCATCACAGGCGATGACGGCAAAAGCGTGACGATCGCCGGCACAGACGGCACTGTATTTGTGCAGGGTACTGGCAAATATACGATCACGACCGGTTCCTACAACGAGTAAATTTTAAGCTTTGACCTTCTGTTATTTTTTTAACAATTTCTTCCATTTTCGTTGTATCCACAACATACATTTTATTTTGGTTATGCTATACTAAGCCCATCGCATAGCAAACCAAGTAACTGTTCAGTGCCTCACAGTTACATGCAAAAATCCATTCCAAATCGGCTTCGCCGATGGGATTTTTGCCTTCAAGCCTGTGTTTTATTACGGTCAGCGCAGCGAGTGCGCAGACCTACTGAACAGTTACCAAACCAACACAATTTTGCAAATACAGGAGGTACCCCATATGACTCAGACCATCAACCCAAGAAAAGCAGCGATCATCGGCTGCGGCTTCGTTGGCTCCGCCACTGCCTTCACTCTTATGCAGAGCCGCCTTTTCTCCGAGCTCGTCCTTTTAGACGCCAACGAAGCGAAAGCCGACGGCGAGGCAAAGGATATCGCCCACGGGATCCCCTTCGCCGGTCAGATGAAGATCTATGCCGGAACCTACGATGACATCGCCGACTCCGCCATCATTATCATCACCGCCGGCGCCAATCAGAAACCAGGCGAAACAAGATTGGATCTCGTCCATAAAAACGTAGCCATCTATAAAAGCATCATTCCGGAGATCTCCAGACGCGGCTTTCAGGGCATTCTCCTCATCGTCTCCAACCCGGTAGACATCCTGACCTACACGGCCCTGAAGCTCTCCGGCTTCCCTGAAAACCGTGTCATCGGTTCCGGCACGGTCTTAGACACTGCCCGCTTAAAATATGCCTTAAGTGAACATTTAGGTGTCGACAGCCGCAGCGTCCACTCCTTCATCATCGGTGAACATGGTGACAGCGAGATCGCCGCGTGGAGCAGTACCAACGTATCCGGAATCCCGTTAAACACCTTCTGTGAGATGCGCGGCCACTATAACCATGATGCCGCCATGGACCGCATCGCTGAAGAGGTAAAAAACAGCGCCTACGACATTATCTCCAAAAAACAGGCCACCTACTACGGGATCGCCATGAGCGTCAAACGGATCTGCGAATGCATCATCCGAAACGAACGTTCCATTCTCCCGATCTCCTCCATGATGCATGGAGAATACGGGATCAGCGGCATCTCCCTCAGCATGCCGGCAATCGTGGGACTCAACGGGATCGAGACCCACGTTCCGATCTCACTGGACGCAGATGAAGCAGAAAAACTCCGGGAATCCGCCGAGACCCTGAAAAAAATAGCTGCAGAGCTTGATCTCTCCGCAGCCATCAGCTAACCTTATATCATCTGCCGAACGCAGCAACGACAGATTTTTAACCTAACAAGGGGAAACACGCTTCGCGAGTTTCCCCTTGTTATCGCGACAGTCGCCAAGGTCTCGCGCAAGCGCGGACTTTGGCTCGTTGTTCGCGACATTCTTTTTTTACAACTACTGTAATTCCGCGTAATCCTCCGGCAAAAACCGGTGGTAGATCAGGTGACAGCCCTCATCCTTAAAGCAGTAATAATACCGGTCTGGAATCCCATCCGCAAAGTGGAAGACCCAGTCGAAATCTCCGTCTTCGATCTTTTCAAACACCGGCTTTGCGGACCACTGACGGAAGAGTTCTCTGATCTTCTCAAGACTGCATCCATGCGTCCCGACAAGATCCACCAAATCCTGAATAAACTCCCGCCCTTTCATCTGCTCATGCACATAGACACTTCCGGTCTCCGGAATCAGGAAACAGAACCGGTCTCCCTTCGCCGTCACGCGGACTTCTCCCAATGTCTCCGTCATATGCGCCCCAAAACCGTTCAGACGCACCTTCATCTCCTCCGCCGTATCCTCACTCCCGAAAAAGTGGTTCAGCGTGGACACCGGATAATAAAGCCGTATCACTTCCGGCCGGAATCCCAGCTTCGCCTGCTGCTCCTTCACCAGATCGATCAGATTCTCTTCCAGTCTGCGAAATCCCATCCTGTCCCATTCTCCTTCTTTTTACGCCTTCACATCAAATACATCCGCAACATCACAGAGCAGCTTGCGAATCTCAAGATGCTGCGGACATACCTTCTCGCACTTTCCGCACTTGATACAATCCGACGCTTTTCCGTTGTTCCGTGTATGGACCCCATAATAGACATTTGAATTTGTATTCTGGTAGATCTTCTTCGCGTTCATGCACGCAAACAGATCCGGAATCGAGATCTTCTTCGGACATCCGTCGACACAATAGCGGCATCCGGTACACGGGATCAGGTTCTTTCCGCGGAAGATCTCGCGCACCTTCTCGACCGCCTTCATCTCCCTCTCGTCAAGGGGCCTGAAGTCTTTCATGAAACTCACATTTTCCTTCATCTGCTCCAGACTGCTCATTCCGGAAAGGACCATCATGATACCCGGGAATCCCGCCGCGTAACGGATCGCGTAGGTAGCCGGACTGCCGCCGTGAAGCTCCTCAAAGACTGCCTTCGCATCATCCGGAAGATTTGCAAGACTTCCGCCGCGGACCGGTTCCATAACGATCACCTGTTTTCCATGCTTTCTGCAGATCTCATAGCATTTCCCGGCCTGAACTGCCGGATCATCGAAATCTGCATAGTTAAACTGGATCTGGACGACTTCGATCTGCGGATACTCCGTTAAGATCTGCTCAAGGACCTCCGCGCGGTCATGGAAAGAAATTCCAAAGTGGCGGATCTTCCCCTCTTCCTTAAAGGTTAAAGCCGTCTCATACGCATGGCATTCCTTAAACTTCGGATAGTTTCCCATTCCCTGGGCATGCATCAGATAGAAATCAAAATAGTCTACACCGCAGCGCTCCAGCTGTGACTCAAAAAACGGGCGGATGTCCTCTTCCTTCTCAAAATAAGCGGCCGTCAGCTTATTTGTAAGAATGTAGCTCTCCCTCGGATAACGGCTCGTCAGGCAGTTTTTGACCGCAAGCTCACTTCTCTCACCGATGTAGCCGTGAGCCGTATCAAAGTAGTTGAATCCCTGATCCAGAAAATAATCCACCATCTGGGAAACCTGCGCCTCATCGATTTCTTCCCCAATCATAGGGAAACGCATACATCCGAAACCAAAATTCTTTTTAATCTTATCCATGCTGCTCTCCTTTTCTGAATAGATCCGGCACGGGCGGTGAATGTCTTCACCGTTGCATCCCGATCATACTCCCGCGTTCTCTCCGGCTGATCCGTCGTCCACTTTTCACGGTCCGGCAACGGCCGCTGCTGCATTAAGTAACATCTTGTAACTTATTTTGATGATAGCATACTATCTGCGGTCAGTTTAAACTAACTTTCAGATTTCTACCGACCGACCGGATCCTATTGATCGCCGGGAACTACATCAGACCTTCAGGAGGTGAATTCCATGACAGATTTCGTACGAGCGCGAAGTGAAGAACAGAAACAGGCCAGAATGGCAGAAATCAAGGCCGCGGCGGACGAGCTCTTCTGCTCTGTCCCCTACCAGGAGATCACACTCTCCACCATTGCCGGAAAGCTGTCCTGGACGCGGGCAAACCTCTATAAATATGTAACAACGAAGGAAGAGATCTACCTTGAGATCTGTTCCGATAAAATGCAGTCCTATTTTGACGATCTGTTCGCAGCATTTCCCGATGAGAAACCATTTACCCCGGATCAATGGGCTGCTGCCTGGGCAGATGTCCTGAACGCGCACCGTGACTATCTCCGCTACAGCGATATCCTCTGTACGATCATCGAGGTCCATGTCACAGCATGCCGCCTTGCCAGCTTCAAAACAAGCTACCATGCACACCGTGATGCCTTTGTCAGGCTCATGGAAGTCCGCCTCGGCCTTAGCTCCCATGATGCCAGCGAAGTCTTCCTCTCCGTCCTGTACCACGCTGCCGGTCTATGTGGAAGCTGCCACTCCAATCCGGTTATGCTGGAGGCTATGAAAATAGCCGGAATCCCATATAAAAAACGTGATTTCCGGCTCAACATGTATGAATTTATCCGAATGAACCTCTGGTACTATCTCTCCGGTCCTGCCGGAGAAAATTCCTGCGTCACACCGTAAGAATATAGCACCAGACCGGAAGTGTGATCAGTGAGACGACCGTCGAAAAGACAACGATCTTCGTTGCAAGGCGGTCGTCTTTTCCATATTTGACTGCGAGAACAACGCTCGTGCTCGCTGCCGGCATCGCGGACAGGATCACACAGACCGCTGTGATCAGCTGATCAATGTGAAACAGGCGGCAGCCCGCCAGAACGATGACAGGAATCAGGAACAGCCTGATAAACGTGTAGTAATAAACTTCTCTCGTGAACACCTCTTTAAACGGGATTTCCGCGAGCGTACACCCGATCAGAAGCATCGCGCAGAACGTGTTCGCCCCGGCGACCGTCCGGACTGTCTGGTTTACAAATCCGGGAAGTTGGAACTGGGATACCAGAAGTACCATGCCGGTAAAGATTCCGATGATACATGGATGTGTCACAACCTTCTTTAAAAGCTCTTTCTTCGTCGGTGCCTCCGTAAAATAAGTGAGTCCCACCGACCACATAAAGATTCTCGTCGGGATCGTGTAGACCGCCGCATACATGATTCCCAGATCTCCGAAGATTCCCTCAGCGATGGCGTTTCCGAGGATACCGGCATTTGAGACGATCGTCGCGTACTGCAAAACCTTTTTGCTCTCCTCGCTCCAGCCTGGATACAGCACACGGCTTAAAAGATTCGAAAAGATCTGGATCAGAAACGAGATCACGATCACTTCCAGCGTCAGCTTCAGAATATTCATACTGAACTCCATCTGGAACGATTTCACAATGCTCGCGGGAAGCGTCACATTCATCACGAGACTGCTGAGCAGCGCCTTTCCGCTCTTATCGATCATCCCGCTCTTCCTGAGGTACCATCCCAGCGCAAGGATGCAGAACATCATTCCCTGCATATTAAATAAACTTGTAAAATCCATCACGTACTCCTTTATTACAGACTGACGTTATTGTACCTCTCCCCCTCTGATCTTGTCAATCTCCTCACTTTCATCAACCCATGTTACTGTTCACGCCTTGCGCAAACAGTAACTGATTTTGCCGATGCTTCGCATTCCAAATCGGCAAAATCCACTACTACCACTGTATTGTACGGAATTTTCAGTTCAGAAAATTCCTACCCGTGTACAGTAACCAATCCATCTCCCTTCTGCCTGCGCATCCGGATATAAAATCTTGTCACCGTTCCCTATTAGTGGTACAATAACCCCAATTTATACCATCTCACAAAGGAGGTCCCACCATGGAAGCCAACATCACAGTAAGAAACGCAAAATTATCCGACGCTCCGAGAATCCTTGAGATCTACACCTATTATGTAGAAAACACCGTGATCACCTTTGAATACGATGTTCCTTCCCTTGAAGAATTTGAGAACCGCATGATCGATATCATGAAAAAATATCCTTATCTCGTCATCGAACGTGACGGCAGGATCGAAGGCTACGCCTACGCCCATGCTTTCGTTGGGCGCGCCGCCTACGACTGGGCCAGTGAGCTCACGATCTATCTGGATCACAACGCGAAGAAATGCGGGCTTGGCAGAAAACTCTATGAAGCTCTGGCTGATCGCCTCAAAGATATGGGCGTTCTGAATCTTTATGCCTGCATCGGATACCCGAAGGTTGAGGACGAGTATTTAAATAAGAACAGTGCCCAGTTCCATGAGCATCTTGGGTTCCGGCTTTGCGGGACTTTTGAGAACTGCGGGTATAAGTTTAATCGGTGGTATGATATGATTTGGATGGAGAAGATCATTGGGGAACATACGTTGGATCAGGCGGCGGTAAAGCCATATTCCTATACTGAATAATTTGGCGAGAGGTACGCGCAGGGAGGGCCTGGGACGCGGACACTTGAGGGATTCCGGGAGGGTTCCTCTAAGCTTGCCGAAGAATGCTAAGGACGGAGGACATGTGCCACAACTCGCTTCGCTCAGACAAGTGGCACATGTCCTCCAACGCACTCTCCGGCGAGCCAAGAGGAAGCCAGATCCCTTCACCCAGGCGGTCCGTGCCCCAGGCCCTCCCTGCGCTGTGTACTGGCGGAATGTAGGAAAGGCGGTTGCCTGTTTCCTTCAGCAAACAATCGGTACCTAAGTTTTCTCCGTATTAGGGAGTCTGTTTGTAGAACACAGGCAGTACATGCTAAGTTCCTCTCTGCGCAGGGGCTGACCAGCTGAAGAAAAAGGCTTGCACATCTTGTTTTAGCACGCTACAATGGTAAACGTTCGATTTTGACATAATATAAGCTTACAGGAGATGTGACATGAATACGAATGAACGAACTGACAAGCGCCCTGTCTGGCGCGGTGAACTTGCTCTTCTTATTGTGATTTTGATCAACAGTTTCGGTGTTGTCTTAATGCTGGACTCCGGCGCCGGAATTTCGGCGATTTCCAGCGTTCCGTACGCTTTTTCTGAATCCTTCCCGGCTCTGACACTCGGAACCTGGACTTATATCTTTCAGGGAATTCTCGTAACGGCCCTCATGATCTTACGGAAAAAGTTTGTTCCTACATACCTCTTCAGCTTCGTTGTAGGCTTCGCCTTCAGTAAGATGTTAGATGTATATAAGACCGCCCTCGCGGGCCTCACGATGGGAATCGGATACCAGATCGTCTATTTTATCGTGAGCTATCTCGTCATCTGCCTCGGAATCGCCCTCTCCAACCGCTGCGGACTTCCGATCATCCCGACAGACTGAAGTGCTATACTAACGTTGTAACAGTAGTGGCTAATAAGATATAATAAATCCAATAGAGAAAAGAGGTAATTATCATG
>NZ_WQPW01000089.1:0-289 GCF_018785465.1 Clostridium sp. MCC328 | reverse complement strand
TTGGGAATCGGGCTGGCGCAGGCCGGAAAGAAAGTCCTGCTGATCGACGGAGACCCGCAAGGCAGCCTGACGATCAGCTTAGGCAATCCCCAGCCGGACAAGTTGCCCTTTACGCTGTCGGACGCTATGGGGCATATCCTGATGGATGAGCCGATTCATTCCGGCGAGGGTATCCTGCACCACCTGGAGGGAGTAGACTTGATGCCCGCCGACATTCAACTTTCCGGTATGTGAATATAATTTAGAATGAAAAGTAGCAGGACAATGGGAGATGAGACCCAATGCCCTG
>NZ_WQPW01000007.1:0-20161 GCF_018785465.1 Clostridium sp. MCC328 | reverse complement strand
AGGCACTAACGTGCCAAAGATGCGCACTCGCGCGAAGATGTAGATTGTCGCAAGCGACCGCGCGAGGCGCGAGAATGTGCCAAGGCACATTCTTTTTTATAATGGGAGATTTTTGAGAAATTCCATATTACATAAAAATATCGTGAAAAGTAACGAACAGAACGGAGAGGGAATAACATGTATAATCTCTGCGTATTCTGCCTATAATGTCTCATAGAAACCAGCCAGGAAACGGAGTGTTTACCATGAGATTCGGGAGGCGGAAGATCACTTATTATGATACGGAAGCGGGATTTGAAGCGGAGAAATTTGCGGCGAGACTTCTGCTTCTTTTGATGAATGAGATGCGGGCATCTGGCCGCCGCCAGGTGGTGTTTTTGTGCATCGGGACGGACCGGTCCACGGGGGACAGCCTGGGGCCGCTCATCGGTTCACGGCTGGAGGCGGAGGGGATCGGCGATGCGGTGGTGATCGGGACGCTGGAACATCCGGTCCATGCGGTGAATCTTGACCGGACGCTGGAGCATATCGAGGAACATTATCCGGACGCGATCATCATCGCCGTGGATGCCGCCGTTGGCCGTTGGGATCATGTGGGGCTCGTGACACTGGAAAAAGGACCGCTCCGCCCGGGACTGGGCGTTCGGAAGGAGCTTGCCGCCGTGGGTGACATCTCCATTACCGGGATCGTCGGCGGGGCGGAGAGCGGGGATCCCCTGTTTTTGCAGAGCATCCGCCTGTCCATGGTCATGCGCCTGGCGGACTGCATCAGCCGCAGCATCTGTCTCGGGATGCGGATCATTGGGAGACGTGTCGAAAACTTTTCCAGTCAGGCTGCACCGTTTTGACATGTTTTGCGGGTGTATCATGCTATACTTCGGAAAGAATCCGACGAAGCACGGTTTCGTGGTTCGCGTAAATATAGAGGCGGCCGGTATCTGGACATGCCGGCCGCCTGAAGATAGAACGAGGTGACAGCATGGGAGAATTATACAATCCGTTTCCGAAACTTCCGAAAAATATCCGCCAGATCGGTGACACGGACCAGGTGGTCCGGCTGTATGTGGAGGATTATGTAAATACATATTTAAAGCGCCTGTATCCGGCGGGAAACCAGACGCTGCGGGTGGGACTTCTGCTGGGCAGCACGGAAAATTATGACGGGACGCCGTATATCTTTATTGATGGGGCCATCGAGATGGAGGACGTGGAGGTGTCCGGGGAGAAGATAGAATTCTCGGAGAATGCCTGGAAGAAGGCATACCGGGGAATTGAGGAGTCATTTCCGAAGCGGACGGTCCAGGGATGGTTTATCTGCGGGGCGCCGTCGAGCCAGTTGAGTCCGCTGAATTACTGGAAGCAGCACAACCAGTATTTCAATGGGAAGAACAAGCTTATGTACCTGAATCATGGACTGGAAGGCGAGGAGGCGGTCTATGTCACATCGGAGGACGGATTTTACCGGTTAAAGGGCCACTGTATCTACTATGAGCGGAATCAGATGATGCAGGATTACATGGTGACGCGGAAAGATGTTCGCCGGGTGGAGTCCGGGTCCCACGAGAAGGTCATTAAGGATTTCCGCCAGCGGATGACGGTTCGGAAAGAACAGGCGGATGCCGGACGGCATATGTCCGGAATCCTGGGGACGGCCTGCGGGGTCCTCACGGTGGCGGTGCTGGCAGGAGGTGTGGTCCTCGTCAACAATTATCACAAGATGCGGCAGATGGAGTCTGTGCTGACTTCTGTGGTGCCTGCGGGGACGGCGAACTGGAGTGATTACCTGGACAAGCTGAATCAGGAGCCGGATTTTGTCATCGAGGAGCGCCCGGGAAATGTGTTCCCGACAGAGGCCAGCGGTGAGACCGGGGAAAGTTATGCGGCGGAGACTATGGGGACGACGGAAGCCGCGACGGATACGGAGGCCGCCAGCGTGGACAATCAGACGCAGAATCATAGTACAGGCAGTACAGATGGGCAGCAGGCGCAGTCCACGCCAGGCAGTTCCGGTGGGCAGACGGGCACAGTGAGCCAGCCGTCAGACACCGCGGCGGCAGCCAGCAATGAGACCGCCGCCGCATCCGGTGCTGTAGAGGAGGCAGTTCCGTCCACCAGCGCCGAGTCTCCGACCCAGCCCCGCGTCGGAATGGGAAAAGAGAGTGAACAGAGCAGCACGGAAAGTTCCAAGAAGGAACCCGTCGATTACGCTGCCGCGTCCGCAAACGGCTACCGGATCTATGAGATCGGTGACGGGGAGACGTTATACGGAATCTGCTGGAAAGAGTATGGAAATTTGAAGCGGCTGTCCGAAATCTGCGAACTGAACCACCTGGACAATGTGGACCATATTGTGGCAGGGCAGAAGCTGGTTCTGCCGTAAATTTCAGACTTTTCTCCTGTTAAAAATGTATCAGAACCTGTAAAAATTTTGAAAAATTATCTTGCAGGTCAAGATTGGTTCCGCCCCGCAAAATGAACTGCAATAAAAACAAAGAATTTAATGCGCATCTCCTGAAAATGGTGTATACTAGCCTATATATGTCCATTTTCAGGAGATTTTTATGAGTGATATGCAATCTATGGACAGAGAGAAGAAAAAAAGGCAGCTCAGACAGAATATCGTACAGATGCCGGACAACGGATCGGAAGAACCGATGGATGGTGGCCGGCTTGCCAAATATAAAAGAAAAAAGCGGATCATCGCGGCCGCGGCCGTCTGTTTTCTTGCAGCATTAGGTTTTACCGGCTACCGGTACATGAACGAATATGAGTATACCGGCTACAGCGTCCAGTGGGAGCGGTCCATGCGCTACACAGAAAACTCTGGCGCGGATAAGAAAACACAGGCAGCAGAGACAAGTGCTGCGGCTGACAGTGCAGGGACAGACGGAGCCGGTGAGACTGCTTCGGCAGAAAGCTCCGGCGCTTCCGGGGCGGGAAGCGGAACCCCAGATGAGACGGCGTCCGCGGAAACTTCTGCACCGGCAGAAGCGTCAAAAACGGTCGGCGATAGCAGCTTTGTGAAGTTCGCCATGTTCGGCGACAACGTGATCAAGTATACAAAGGACGGCGCTTCCTATATCGATGCCTCCGGCAAAACGATCTGGACCCAGAGCTATGAGATGAAAACACCGATCATCAACATCAACGGGGACTACGCTGTGATCGCGGACCAGCAGGGAAACGAGATGTACATCTGCAGCAAAGAAGGATGTACCGGAACGGCGAAGACACAGCTTCCGATCACGAAAGCAGCGGTATCTGCCCGCGGCGTTGCGGCGGCAGTTGTTGAGGATAGCACGGCGAGCTACATATTCTACTTCAAGAAGGACGGCGAGTCGCTGGGGATCAACATCAAGATGCTCTTATCCGGAGATGGATATCCGGTGGACATCGCGCTTTCTCCAGACGGAAAACAGATCGTCATGTCCGTTATGTATATGAAAAATGGCGCTCTGAAGAACAAGGTGGCGTTCTACGATTTCTCTGAGATCGGAAAAAATGTCAACAACCGTTTTATCGCCGCTTTTGAAGAAGAATTTGATGACAAGATGGTGGGACGCATCCGCTACTTAAATGATCAGACGGTCTGCGCCTTTTCCGATAAAGGGCTGACCTTTATCTCTGTAAAAAATGTGATCCCGGACACAAATGTCACGTTTGTTCCGGTGGATGAAGAGATCCAGAGTATCTGCTACTCAGACAAATATGCGGCTGTCGTTGTCGACAGTACCTCCGGAAGTCCGTACCGGCTTGATGTATACAACACGGATGGAAAGAAGGTTACAAGCATTGATTTTGACTACGCCTACACAGGCGTCCTCATTGACGGAGACAGGCTTATCCTGTATAATGAGGAATCGTGCAGGGAATACAACCTGGACGGACACGAGAGGTTTAACGGACAGTTTGACTTTTCTGTATCGCTCGTAAGAGCAGGCAAAAATCGTACCAATTCTCTGATTACCGCAGGCAGCGAGGTAATGAAAGAGATTAAATTAAGGTAAATAAATGTAATAGTGAAAACATGTTACAACACTGATAACTGTGAAGAAAATGAACAGTTACCACACCTATGGATTATCAGGAGGAATGAAACAATGAACACTATCGACAATCTGGCGATCAATTCCATCAGAATTTTATCCGCAGATGCGATCCAGAAGGCAAATTCCGGCCATCCGGGACTTCCCCTCGGCAGTGCGCCGATGGCTTATGAGCTCTGGGCACACCACATGAACCACAATCCGGCAAACCCGGAGTGGGCAAACCGTGACCGCTTTATCTTATCCGGCGGACATGGCTCCATGCTGTTGTATTCCCTGCTTCACCTGTTCGGATACGGTCTTACAAAGGAAGACCTTATGAACTTCCGTCAGGTCGGATCCCTGACTCCGGGACATCCGGAATACGGCCACACCGTAGGTGTTGAGGCTACAACAGGACCGTTAGGCGCAGGTATGGGCATGGCTGTTGGTATGGCAATGGCTGAGAAGCATCTGGCATCCGTATTCAACAAGGAAAGCTACCCGGTTGTCGATCACTTCACATATGTACTCGGCGGCGACGGCTGCATGATGGAGGGAATTTCCTCTGAGGCATTCTCCCTTGCAGGAACACTTGGACTTGGTAAACTTATCGTTCTCTACGATTCCAACCGCATCTCCATCGAGGGAAGCACAGACATCGCATTCCGCGAGAACGTGGAAGAGCGCATGAAAGCATTCGGCTTCCAGACAATTACCGTTGAAGACGGAACAGATATCGACGCTATCGGCGCAGCAATTGAGGTTGCAAAGGCTGATACTGAGCATCCGTCCTTCATCACCATCAAGACTGAGATCGGCTTCGGCTGCCCGGCTAAACAGGGCAAGGCAAGCGCCCACGGCGAGCCGTTAGGTGTTGACAACATCAAAGCAATGAGAGAGACTCTCGGCTGGCAGTATGAGGAACCGTTCTTTGTGCCGGAAGAGGTCTATGAGCATTATTCCCGTCTTGCAGAGGAGAAGGCAGACGTTGAGGCAGCATGGAACGCTATGTTTGCCGCATACTGCGACGAGTACCCGGAGATGGAGAAGCTCTGGGAGCAGTACCACACAGCTCCGGACGCAAAGGCACTGATCGAGAACGAGGCACTCTGGCTCACAAAAGACAAGGCAGAGGCAACACGTTCCCTTTCCGGCAAGATGATCAACATCTTAAAGGACATCATGCCGAACATGATCGGCGGTTCCGCTGACCTTGCTCCGTCCAACAAGACAGCCATGAAGGATGCGGGCGACTTCTCCGCAGAGAACCCGGCAGGCAGAAACCTCCACTTCGGCGTAAGAGAGCTTGCGATGACAGCGATCGGCAACGGTATCATGCTTCACGGCGGTCTCCGCGCTTATGTTGCGACATTCTTCGTGTTCAGTGATTATGTAAAACCGATGGCGAGACTTTCCGCACTGATGGGAGTTCCGCTGACATTTGTTCTGACTCACGACAGCATCGGCGTTGGCGAAGACGGACCGACCCACGAGCCGATCGAGCAGCTCGCTATGTTCCGCGCAATGCCGAACTTCCATGTATTCCGTCCGTGTGACGCGACAGAGACATCCGCAGCATGGCTGTCCGCAGTAACATCTGAGAAGACACCGACAGCGCTTGTCCTTTCCAGACAGAACCTCAATCCGATCCCGGGAAGCAGCAAGGACGCGTTAAAGGGCGGCTATGTGATCGATGACTGCGAGGGAACACCGGACGCAATCCTGATCGCAAGCGGTTCTGAGGTTGATCTTGCGGTTAAGGCGAAAGCAGAGCTTACAGCTGAAGGCAAGAAGATCCGCGTCGTATCCATGCCGTGTATGGATATCTTCGAGGAGCAGAGCGCAGAGTACAAGGAGTCCGTACTTCCGAAGGAAGTCAGAAGAAGAGTTGTCGTTGAGGCACTTTCCGACTTCGGCTGGGGCAAGTATGTCGGCCTCGACGGAGCTTATGTGACCATGAAGAGCTTCGGAGCAAGCGGTCCGGCAGCAAAACTGTTTGAGAAGTTTGGATTTACGGTTGAGAATGTTGTAAATACTGTAAAGACCCTGTTCTAATCAGATAGATGGAAAATGCGGCAGCCCGATGTGAAATGGGCGGCTGTGAAAAATAGGGGCTGGCGCCTGGACTATGGGGCGGCAGCTCCGCAAGGTCGTGTGCTGTCCGGACAGATGGCTGAAAGCCGTTGTTGGACGGATAGCGGAAAATCAGGGAAAAGGGGAGCACACATGAGTTTAAAGTGTATTGGAATCGATATCGGCGGAACAAGCGTGAAGCTCGGTATCTTTGAGGAAGACGGAACTCTCGTAAAGAAGTGGGAGATTCCGACAAGAAAAGAGGAGAACGGAAAGTATATCCTGGGCGATATTGCGGCTTCGATCCGCAGAATGGCAAAGGAAAGCGGTCTGGAACTCTCTGATTTTTCCGGGGCGGGAATGGGATTCCCTGGACCGGTTCTTCCGAACGGACACTGCGAAGTGTGTGTAAACCTCGGCTGGAAGGCCGGAAATCCGCAGCAGGAGCTCAGCAGACTGCTGGATGGTATGGTCGTAAAAAGCGGAAATGACGCGAACGTCGCGGCTCTCGGTGAGATGTGGCAGGGAGGCGGAAAAGGCTACAAAAACCTTGTCATGGTAACTCTGGGAACCGGCGTCGGCGGCGGCATTATCCTGAATGAAAAGATCTGGACCGGCGAACAGGGGGTCGGCGGTGAGATCGGCCATATCCACGTGATGGAAGGTGAAACAGAGGCGTGCAACTGCGGCGGCCACGGTTGTCTGGAGCAGGTCGCTTCCGCGACAGGAATCGCCAGAACCGCAAGAAGACTGCTGGCGGCAGATAACCGCCCGTCCACTCTCAGAAGCTTAAAGAACATCAGCGCGAAGAACGTGCTGGATGCGGCGAAGGCGGGAGATGCGCTTGCACTGGAATCCCTCAATAAGTCCTGCTATTACCTTGGCTGGGCTCTTGCGACGATCTCCATGGTTCTGGATCCACAGGCATTCCTGATCGGCGGCGGTGTATCCAAGGCCGGAACATTCCTGACTGATATTATTAAGAAGTACCACGATGAATTATCTCCGATGGCAACAAAGAAGGCGGACATCGTCCTTGCGAAGCTTGGAAATGATGCCGGAATCTACGGTGCCGCGAAGCTGATCATCGGATAAAAAAAGAGAGAGTCCGGTGACGGACTCCCTTTTTGCTGTGAACGCACATAGCGCATGTATGGGTGAAAAAGAAGAATGTCCGCCATAAGCGGACACACATTACCTCTAAAAAAGAGGAGACCCCGGTCGCGACAACCGGGGCAATTATGAAAAATCTATGTGCAATTTGTCTAGTTGGTTAAGTCAAACGACTTTTTGTTTATGCAATAAGTATAAAAAACAAATATGAACAAATTGTGAACGAACTATGAAGTTATTGTAACACATTCTTATTTGTACGTCTGAGAAAAACGCAATAGAAGGAGAAGATCAATGGCAGTTGAAGAACTGAAAAAAACACTTGTCCTGGGACACAGAAATCCTGACACGGATTCCATCTGCTCAGCCATCTGCTATGCTGGTTTCAAGCATCAGCTTACCGGCGAGAATTATGAGCCGTGCCGTGCCGGAAATGTAAACCCGGAGACACAGTATGTGTTGGATTATTTTAAATTAAAGGCCCCGCGCCTCGTGGAGAACGTCAAGACGCAGGTCAAGGACATCGAGATCCGCAAGACAAAAGGTGTGTCCCGTGGAATTTCCTTAAAGAATGCATGGGGACTCATGCAGGAGAACAACGTCGTCACACTTCCGTGTGTGACGGAGGAAGGTCTCCTGGAGGGCGTTATCACGATCGGCGATATCACCAAGTCCTACATGAACTTATATGACAGCAGCATTATCTCAAAAGCGTGCACGAAGTACGCGAACATCCTTGATACTCTGGAAGGAAGTATGATAGTCGGAGATTCTGAGGCATATTTTGACTGCGGAAAAGTCCTGATCGCGGCTGCCAACCCGGATCTGATGGAGAACTACATCGAGAAACATGACCTGGTCATTCTCGGAAACCGTTATGAGTCCCAGCTTTGCGCCATCGAGATGGAAGCAGGCTGCATTATCGTTTGTGAGGGCGCAGGCGTATCCCTTACGATCCGCAAACTGGCACAGGAGCGCGGCTGTGCAGTCATTACGACACCGTATGACACCTACACAACAGCCCGTCTGATCAACCAGTCCATGCCGATCAGCTACTTTATGACAAAGGAAAACATCATCGAATTCTCCGAGGAAGATTACCTCGACGATATCCGCGAGATCATGGCGAGCAAGAGACACCGCGATTTCCCGATTCTTGATTCTGACGGAAAGTACATCGGCATGATCTCCAGACGTAACCTCTTAGGCGCAAAGGGAAAGAGTATCATCCTTGTGGACCACAACGAGAAGAGCCAGGCCGTAGAGGGCATGGAGAGCGCCGATATCCGCGAGATCATCGACCACCATCGTCTCGGAACTGTTGAGACCATGTCCCCGGTATTCTTCAGAAACCAGCCCCTCGGCTGCACCGCGACCATCATCTACCAGATGTACCAGGAGAACCACATAGAGATCGACAAGACAACGGCAGGACTCTTATGCAGTGCGATCATCTCCGATACCCTGTTATTCCGTTCCCCGACCTGCACGCCGATCGATAAGGCAGCCGGACTCGCCCTTGCGCAGATCGCTGGTCTCGATATCGAGAAGTACGCCATCGACATGTTCTCCGCAGGAAGCAACCTGAAGGGAAAATCCGACGGCGATATTTTCTACCAGGATTTTAAGAGATTCACAGTAGGAAATTCCGTATTCGGAATCGGCCAGATCACCTCCTTAAATGCAGTGGAGCTCAAGGATCTGAGAACAAGAATGTCCGCATACACGGAGAAAGAGAGAGAGCAGCATGAGATCGACATGATGTTCTTCATGCTCACAAACATTCTGACAGAGTCCACAGATCTGATCTGCACCGGACAGGGAGCGGAGCAGCTTATTGCCAATGCGTTCCATGTAAAGGATGAGGATATGGAGAACGTCAGCGGACAGACCGGAATCGTGAAGCTTCCGGGCGTTGTTTCCAGAAAGAAACAGCTTGCGCCGCAGATCATGATGGCATTACAGTAGTAAATTTTTTGCAGCAGCCCGGTTGTCTGACACGGTCGGATCGGGAGAAGTCATGACCGGGCTGCCGTATTTATAAGTTGGGAGCAGCAGTTGTTACGCATTTGAAAGGAAGTGCGGATGGCAGACACTGCAGGTGTGAGAGGCCGGAAAGGTCGCGATTGAAGAAAGGCAGGATCTGTAAAGATGGGAAAACGACAGTTTAAACCAGGAAATATGCTGTACCCGGTTCCGGCTGTCCTTGTGACGGTGGCTGACCGGGAAGGAAATTCGAATATTTTTACGGTGGCATGGGCGGGAACCATCTGTACGAATCCGCCGATGCTGTCCATCAGTGTCCGGCCGGAACGACACTCCTACCATATGATGAAGGAAACTGGGGAGTTCGTCGTAAACCTGACGACGGAGTCCATGGCCTGGGCGACAGACTACTGCGGCGTGCGCTCCGGGCGCGACGTGGATAAGTGGAAAGAGACCGGGCTGACCCCGGAGAAGGCGAACGTGGTGGATGTACCGGTGATCAAAGAGAGCCCGGTGAACATCGAGTGCCGCGTTGTGAAGGTGGAAGAGCTGGGAAGCCATCATATGTTTATCGCCGATGTTGTGGCGGTGGATGTGGATGAGGCGTACATGGATGAAAAGGACACCTTCCATCTTTCCATGGCGAAGCCGTTAGCCTATTCCCATGGAAGATATTATGGGATGGGCGAGGAGCTGGGAAGCTTCGGGTACAGCGTGAGAAAGCAGGAAAAGGGTGCGAAGGCTGGCAGGAAAACTTCAAAATCAGCGGAAAAAGCCGGAGGTGCCGGGAAAGTTCGAAAGTCTGCAGACGTGAACGGCGGAAAGAAAGCAACTACCCGGCCGGAACAAACCAGAAAGGCGAATAGTCAGAAATCCGACGGTCCGCGGAATGATAAGAAGAGACAGAAGTAGTCTGCAGAGTGACTGCAGTCATACGGAACAGTTAACCAGAGATAATTACAGCGACAGACAAAAGAGCGAGGCATAAGTTATGAAGAAAAAAAATATTCTGATGATCGGAATGCCGGCGTCCGGAAAGAGCACCATCGGCGTGCTGCTTGCGAAGCGTCTTGGATATTCCTTCGTGGATGTGGATCTTGTGATCCAGGAGAAGACCGGAAAGCTTTTGAAGGAGATCATCGCGGAAGAGGGCGATGACGGTTTCCTGCGTGTCGAGGAGCAGGCGAATCTGGATCTCGATGTAGAGAAGTCCGTGATTGCGCCGGGCGGAAGCGTGATCTATGAGGCGAAGGCCATGGAACACTACAAAGAGACCGCGACGATCGTTTATCTGAAACTTTGCTATGAGGATCTGGAATCACGTCTCGGAAACCTTGTGGACCGCGGTGTTGTCTTAAAGGACGGCATGACACTCAGGGATCTCTACAATGAGAGACTTCCGTACTACGAGAAATATGCGGACATCACACTGGATGAGACCGGAAAAGAGTTCGGTGAGCTGGTGGATGAGCTGAGAGCGTATTTTGAGAATTTAGAGAAATAAAATATCCCCGCCGCATGAGAGAGAGGGGAACGCGGCGGGGAACCCGGGCACGGGGACAGGATTGGAAAAACCCCGGTGCCGGTATTACAAAATTAAGTGAAATAGCATATCAAATATCTTTTCCGATACTCTTCATATATTCTTTGAAATCATCCCCAAATTTCAACTTCATACACTCGAGAACAAGCTTTACGCAGCGATCGTCACCGAGTCTGGCATTGTTGAAGGTCAGATCGTAGTTTACCGGATTTGTCCAGTAGTTGCCGCCGGTGTAATACTTATAGTAGTCCGCGCGGTACTTGTCCGTTTTCGTGATCAGATGGTGCGCTTCCTCGACAGTAATGTCATCCATGCGTTCCATGACACGGCGCAGGGTATAGCTTCTCGGTGCCTCCACATAAATGCTGACCACGTTGTCATAGTCCTTTAAGATATAATCGGCGCACTTTCCGACGATCACGCAGGATTCCGAAGCGGCAAGCTTCTCGATGATGATCTTCTGGTACTCGAAGAGCCGGTCATCTGAAGTAAATCTCGATAACTCACCGGTCGGTGAATGGCGTTTCGGCAGTGCCTGAAGCTGTTTCGTGATCAGACTGCCGTTTAAGGTCTCGTCGGCCTCTTTAAAGTAATGTTCCGGATAACCGCTGTACTGGGAAGCGAGCGTCAGGATACGGTTGTCGTAGCTGTGGATATTCAGCTCATCTGCCAGCTTGGCGGCGATTGCACGTCCGCCTGAACCGAATCCTCTGGCAACTGTGATAACAAAGTTTTTCATACAAGATCTCCCGTCCTTTCCGTAAATTTAACGCAGATAAAAGCAGAATAAATGTTTGATAAGACCGGTTGAAATATTGCACTCAGTCGAAGTTACAAAATGTGCGGAATTACTGCCAGATGTATACATTTGCAATGATGACAGCAAGAAAAGTCAAGTGGCAGGTTGGGCACAAATCTATTTTGTAAAGTTAAGAGTGATCGTACCGTCCTCGTTGTATACAACAGCATCCTTATCCATGGTGATCGCATCGATAGCGGCAAGATACTCTTCTTTTGACTTGAAATACGGTTTTGCTTCCGCGATGACTTTCTTTCCGAGAGAGGCATCGTCCGCAAGAAGCTTTGCGGCGGTGAGCACAAGGCATTCTGCCGGATAGAGACAGCCGAGCTTCTTATCCTGAACATAGTAATCTTTGCCATGACCTGTTCCGATGGAACCGTTTGCGTGCGGGTGAAGGACCGGCATGATAGCGGACACATCGCCCATATCGGTGCTGCCGGTTCCCCAGCCGCCCTCAACGACGCTGTCAGGGCCTGCAACAGTCTCCATAGCCTCTTTCATGACAGCGGCCATATTTTTATCGTTATTTAACGGGAAGTAGCCCGGATGGTCATCAAGCTCCACATTGCAGCCGATGGCGGCGGCGGAAGCGGCGAGAGCCTGATTTACTTTTGTATTGTATTTGCGGATCGCGTCGAAGGAAGCTCCGCGCACATAGGATTCCACCTTCGCTGTCTCCGGGATCGCATTGACGGCGAGACCGGCCTCTGTGATGATCGGGTGAAAACGGATATGGTCATTGTCTGTGAATGTCTCACGAAGGGCATTGACGGAGTTTAAAGCGCAGGTTGCGGCGTAGAGGGCATTTCTGCCGTTCTCCGGCGAGCCGCCTGCGTGGGCGGAAATTCCTTTGAATGTGATATTTTTTGTGACACAGCCGTTGCATCCGTCGCTGATGGAGAGCGCTTTTCCTTCCGGGAGCTTGCCGGAATGGATCATCATCGCCATATCGACACCGTCAAAGTATCCACGATGGATGAATTCAACTTTTCCGCCGAAATATTTGATGATGCCCTGTTTTCTTAAGCTTTCGCGGTATCCAAGCTCAATAAGCTCCTCAGCCGGAACGGAGATGAAACGGATGGATCCGCAGAGACCGTCGAGAGCGCCCGGCTCCTTTAAGGCAGCGGCAGTTCCGAGAAGAACGGCACACTGGGCATGATGGCCGCAGGCGTGGACGTAATGGGTCTCCGGATCACAGCACGGGTGGTTTGCAACGATCAGGGAGTCCAGCTCGCCGAGGATCGCGATCTTCGGACCCGGCTTTCCTGTGTCGAGATCTGTGTAGAATCCAGGGATGTTGCCGGCTTTTGTAAGTGCGTATCCAAGCTCCTCAAAATGCTGTTCCATGTAGGCGGAAGTCTTCCACTCACGGAATCCTGTCTCCGGATGTGCCCAGATATGGTCAGCGGTGTCATAGATCAGTTTTTCGTATTTTTCGACGAGAGAAATTAATTTTTTAGAATCTACCATTGTTTTATTACTCCTTTATAAAAAAGTCAGGTAACTGTTCAGCAGGTCTGCGCATTTACTGCGCTGACCGTAAGAAAACTTAGACTAGAAGGCAAAAATCCTATCGGCACAGCCGATGTGGAATGGATTTTTGCGCGTAACTGTGAGGAATGAACAGTTACAAAGCCAGTTATGAATCTGCCAGGTGCAGAAAAAGCTGAAACGGGTACTTTCCTGTCCGGACAGGTGCTGCGGATGTGAAAGCTTATTCGTACAGGAAACAAGCCACCATATGTCCGTCGCCGGTGTCCACAAGCTTTGGAATTTCTTTCTTACAGCGCTCCGTGCAGTGCGGACAGCGGCCTGCGAGCGGGCAGCCTACCTGATCCCCGATCGGGCTCGGGATATCGCCGGTGAGCGGCAGGCGCTCTTTTTTCTCAAACGGGCTTTCCGGCGGGATCGCGGAGAGCAGCGCCTGGGTGTACGGATGCTTCGGATCCGCGTAGATTCCCTCCGAAGTGTAGAACTCCATGACACGTCCCAGATACATGATCATGATCCGGTCGCTGATGTATTTGATGATTCCGAGGTCATGAGAGATGAACACATATGTCAGGTTAAACTGCTTCTGCAGGCGGCGGAAGAGGTTGATGACCTGTGCCTGGATCGAAACGTCCAGAGCGGATACCGGCTCGTCGCAGACGATGATCTTCGGCTCCATGGAGAGGGCGCGGGCAATGTTCACACGCTGTCTCTGGCCGCCAGAGAACTCGTGGGGATAGCGCTCCATGTGCTGGATGTCGAGACCGACCTCCTGAAGAGACTCTAATGCTTTCTGGCGGCGCTCTCTTGCGGTGTCACCGATGTGGTGGACCTTCATCGCTTCTTCAATAGAGTAGGAAGCTGTTTTTCTCGGGTCCAGAGAGGAATACGGATCCTGAAAGATCATCTGGATGTCCCTGCGGGCTGCCTCACGCTCATAGACCGGCAGATTCCAGAGATCCTTGCCATTGTAGGTGATCGTTCCGGCGGACGGCTTGTGGAGCTTTACAAGACAGCGTCCAAGTGTGGATTTGCCGCATCCGGACTCACCGATGATGCCAAGGGTTTCACCCTCATAAATATCAAAAGAAACATCGCTCAATGCGTGGAGAAGCTTACTCTTTTCCCCTATTTTTTTTCCGCGGATCACGAAATCCTTACTGAGATGATCGACGCTCATGATTACATTTTTTTGCATGTCACATTCACTTCCCCTCGTGTTAATCTGTGCTCGCCGTCCTGTCTGTGGCATGCCACGAAATGTCCGGGAGCGACTTCCTTAAGCGGTGGTACCTGCTGTTTACAGATCTCCGTCACGTAAGGACAGCGGTTATAAAAGTTGCAGCAGTGGCCGGTAAGGCGGAGATCCGGCGGTGCGCCCGGGATCGTCTTTAAGTCCTCCTTCGTGGAGCTGCTGAGTTTCGGCATGGAGTCTAAAAGACCCCAGGTGTACGGGTGAAGCGGCTCTTTGTAGAGCGTCTTTGTATCCGCGTATTCTACGGTATTTCCTGCATACATGACCATGACGGTGTCGCACATCTCCCAGACAACGCCAAGGTTGTGGGTGATGAGTAAGATCGCTGTGTTGAGCTTCTTCTGGAGATCCTTTAAAAGCTCAAGAACCTGTGCCTGTACGGTCACATCGAGGGCGGTCGTCGGCTCGTCAGCGATGATGAGCTTCGGATGTCCGCAGACAGCCATGGCGATGATGACACGCTGGCACATACCTCCGGAAAGCTCGTGAGGATAGGCATCCATCCGTTTCTCGGCTTCCGGGATGCCGACAAGCTTCAAGGCTTCAACGGCTTTGTTCCAGGCCTCCTTTTTGCTGACCTTTTCATGCTCTCTGATCATTTCCACCATCTGGTGGCCGATCTTGAATACCGGATCGAGGGAAGTCATCGGGTTCTGGAAGATCATGCAGCACTCATCGCCGCGGAACTTTTCCATCTGTGCCTCGGAGAGATTCCGGATGTCCACACCGTCGAAGATGATGGAGCCATCTACGATCTTTCCGGTCTTTGCCGGCATGAGCCGCATCACGGAAGCGCTTGTGACGCTCTTTCCAGAACCGGATTCACCGACGATCCCCATGGTCGTGCCCTGACGCAGGCTGAAGCTTACACCATCGACAGCCTTGGAAACACCGCTTGCCTGATAGAAATATGTTTTTAATCCATTTACTTCTAAAATAACATCGTTTTCACTCATAACCTGCACCTCCTACTGTTTCATTTTCGGATCCATGACATCACGGATACCATCGCCCAACAGGTTGAAACCGATAACGGTCACGAGGATAAACGCGCCTGCGGTTCCCGCAACGTGCGGGGCGGTTGTCAGACAGTCACGGCCGACACGGAGAATGCTGCCCCAGGAGGCGGTCGGAAGCGCGATGCCGAGTCCTAAGAAGCTTAAGGACGCCTCGGAGATAATGGCACTTGCGATACGGAGTGTCGCGTAAACGATGATCTGGGATACACAGTTCGGCAAAATATGTAAGAACAGGAGTCTTACCGGGGAAACACCGACAACGCGGCAGGCGTTGCAGTATTCTTCTTCCTTTACGATCAGTACCTGGCCTCTTGTGACACGGGCAAATCCCGGCACGCTTGCGATGCCGATGGCCAGAATGACGTTCATGACGCCGTTTCCTAAAACGGTGATCAGGATCATGGCTAACAGGATGAACGGGAAGGAGAACATGCCGTCCATGATCCGCATGAACACCGCATCGATCCATCCGCCGAAATATCCGGCGGTAAGTCCGATAAGGACGCCGATGATCGCGCCGACGATGGTGGCACCTACGGCAACGATCATGGAAATACGGGAGCCGTAGATGATACGGGACAGGATATCACGGCCAAGGTCATCTGTGCCGAAGAGATGTCCGGGAGTGCCGATTCCCTTAAACGGCAAGATCGGGTTGATCGCGTTCGGGTCATATGGCGCGATGAGCGGGGCAAATACAGCGATGACTACCATAAAAGCCACGATGAAGAAGCCAACGAGGGCTGTTTTGTTTCTCGCTAATTTATGCCAGGCATTGTTTGCGTTCCGCTCTTTTACGAGCATTGCGATATTGGCATCCATTCCAAGCGCCTCACCGGAAACAACGGAGGACGCGGCAGCAGGTTTTTTCTTTTTTGATAATGTCATGGCTCATCACCCCTTTTCCAGTTTAACTTTCGGATTCAGAATCGCGTAGGCGATATCGACCAGCATGTTGCAGAAGACGAACATGATCGCGGAGAACAGGACCGCACCCTGGATCAGGGAATAATCACGGTTGTTGATCGCAGTGTTGATCATGGTTCCCATGCCCGGCCAGGAGAAGATTCCCTCGGTGATGATGGCACCGGTGAAGGTTCCGGCGATCTGCAGACCTAAAACTGTGATGAGCGGCGGGAGAGCATTCTTTAATCCATGGATCAGGATGACTTTGAGTTTTTTGATTCCACGGGCTCTGAGACATCGGATGTAGTCGCTGCTCATGATATCGATCATGCTGGAACGCATGGTTCTCGCAAAGGTTGCCATCGGGATCGTCGCGAGACAGAAGCCGGGAAGGATCATGTGGCTCACAACATCGCCGAAGCCTTTGGAGAGATCGCCCATACCCATAACAGGCAGAAGATTCATTTTAACGGAAAACTGAAGAACCAGCATGAGTGCCAGCCAGAAGATCGGCATGGACACACCTACGAGCGTGATGACCATGACAATGTAATCGAAGATCGTATTCTGCTTTAATGCAGCAATGATACCAACGCTGGTTCCGATGATGAAAGCGAAGAGAAGTGCTGTCAGCGTCAGGGTCAATGTATTCGGAATTCTGGAAGTGATGAGTGGAAGAACGTCCTGACGGTAGCTGTAGGAATAACCAAAGTCACCGTGGACAAGTCCGCCAAGGTAGAGGGCGTACTGCTCAGGGAGCGATTTGTCGAGGTTCATCTCGGCTCTCATAGCTTCGATGTCCTCCGCATTTGCCTCGATACCTAAGATCGCCACTGCCGGATCGCCCGGAAGCATTCGTGTGAGGCAGAAGGTAAGTGTGACGACGACCAGAAGTGTGGGGATCGTCTGCAATAATCGTTTTATGATGATCTTTCCCATATAAATCCAATCCTTTCATAGCTGTCCTGTTCTCTTCACCGGGAAGAATGTGAAAAGAATGGAACAGTTAAATCTCTGTGAGTGTACAGAAAAAGGGAAACAAACTTAGGATTTGCCTCCCCCTTTCTATTTGTGAAATCCGGCTGCTTTGTGTCTTTAGCACTCACGCAGCGACCGCCGGTTTTCGTAATCCGGGCAATCACCCTGCTTACTCAAACCGGTTTGGTCGTCAAATTCTATTTTTCAACCCAGATATTGTTGAATGGTGTTGCGACTAACATCTGGTTGTCAGCACGGAGAACCGCGTCATGTACCTTCGGGGATACTGCCCAGTTCCGGCACTCATATGCGTAGTAGATACCGGTGTATTCGTTCATAACCTTCTCGATGGCCTTTTTGTAAGCTTCCGCACGTTTTGCATTATCAGTAGAACCAAAGCCCTCATTTAAGAGTTCATCCATCTCCGGATCATCGTAGCCACCTGCATTGGAGGAAGCGTGGATCGTCTGGGTACTGAAGAACTTTCCAAGGAATCCGTAAGGATCCGGATCGCTGTTCCAGCTTACACCGTAGCTGTTTACAACATCGGACTGCCAGGAATCAACAACCGCTGCGGACCAGTCGGCCATGGTGGAAGACTTGATATCAAGTGTTACACCGATCTGGCTCCAGTAGTACTGTAACATCTGTGCCATTTTCTCGCGGTAGGTAGTGGAACCAATGTAAAGGCTCATGGTAAAGCCATCCGGGTAGCCTGCTTCCGCGAGGAGCTTCTTTGCACCTTCCGGATCGTAGGATGGTACAAGATCATTGTATGCAGTGTCATAAGCGAAAGAGTATACCGGAAGCGGCTGATAAGCTCTTGTGCCTTCTCCGTACTGATAGATACCGGCTACCATGGAGTCGATATCGACAGCCATTGTGAGTGCTTTTCTGACATCAGCGTTTGCGGTCGGTCCATTCTGCATGTTGAAGCGGACATAGGTGACAGCGGAACTCGGGGCCTGAAGTAAGAGGTCCGCGTCCTGCGCACGCTTGATAGCTTCACCCTGAAGATACATCGCGATGTCGACCTCACCGGTCTGGACTGCGTTGATTGCCTGATTTGAATCGGAGATGATTCGGAACTCAATACCGTCTACGTTCGGCTCTGGGCCCCAGTAATTCTCATTTTTCTTTAATGTGACTTTTTCATCGGTTACAATTTCTTCCAGTGTGAAAGCACCTGTGCCGACGATGTGGGAACCGAAGTCTTCTCCCCAGCCTTCAACTTCCTCTTTCGGGAGGATCGCGTTTCCGATACCGGCTAACTGGGAGATAAACGGTCCTGCAACGGATTTCATGTGGATAACGACCTGTGTCGGGCTTGTAGCTTCGCAGTAATCGAAGAAATCACGGCAGATACGGTCTGTGGTACTCTCCTCTTTACTTCGTTCAAGAGAGTATACAACATCATCCGCGGTCATTTTTCTTCCGTCCTGGAATTTACCTTTCTGGAAGTATACATCATCACGGAGGTTGATGGTGTAGGTCAGGCCGTCATCACTGACAGTGTAATCAGTTGCCAGACTCGGGATCACCTCTTTGTAATCCTTATCCCAGACAAACAGGGTATCGAGAACATTGTACATAATGTGGTTTTCGTACATGGTTGAGTAGGCTTTCGGATCAAGAGTGCGTGGGGATGAAGGCATTGACACAACAAGCGTTCCGCCTTTTACTGCTTCGCCGTCGCTTGAGCCGACCGCGATACCGCCGCCGAGTGTCTGATCCGTGGATTTTGCGTCCGGGGATACCGCATTGGAGGAAGCCGCTGCTGTTTCAGCAGTGGAACCTGCTGCTGTTGTTGAGGATGTCTGGGAACCGCCGCATCCTGCCAGGGAAGATGCTGCCATAACGGCTGCAGCTGCAAGTGCAATAAGTCGTCTCTTCTTCATAAATGAATCTCTCCTCTCTCTTTTCTTTTACGAACGATCCGGGTGGGGAATCTCCGGTGCCGGTGGGTATCCGGCAGTCGCTTCCGGAGAACCGGAGGAACTGCTCGATAATCTTACAGTGAAGTCCGGGTAAAAAAGAAAGGCGCACTTTTGTCAGAAGTTATCGCCTTTGATAGTTGGAATGGATCGTTAATAAAATTATGTGCTTAAGAATAAAACCATAACTTAAAAAAGTCAAGTATTTTTTGAATTCACTTTACTTAATTCGGCACAATAATCAAAAAATAAGAATTATGTAACTTTTGTTTCTACAAAATGGAAAAGACTGTCAATAAAGAGATGATAGATCTGATCTTGGAAAGTCTTTCAGGAGCCGATTTTTGTTCGAACCGGATATGATTGGAAAAAATAGTGACTGGATATAGGAATTTTCAATAGCAAAGATTCTGAAAATAAAATTGACATATGGAAAGAAGTGTGCTAATCTTTAATCCATAAAAATTAAAAACAAAAAGTCGATGAGCAAAGAGAGTACATTCGGAATGAAATCACAGAGAGCTGTCGGTGGTGGAAGACAGTATGGAGTTCCCTATGGAATGGGTTTGTGAGACGCCAGGTGAAAGAGATCCGAGTAGCTGCGGCCGTGATTCCTGCGTTAAAGGATAAGAGTATCGAAAGAGATTTCCGTACTCTGAAATGAGACAGATTGGTGGCAGATATTCCGATGTGGGATAGCTGCTATTTTTGTTTGAAAGTGTTGTCAAGCGGATAGCCAGAATGACGTGCTTGCACGTCAGGCTGGATAGACATTTGACAACCAAGCCTGCATGAGTAAGTAGGGCGATAGCCCGGATTACGAATGGAGGCGGCAACTGTGGGAGTGCCGTAGGCACGGAGCAGTTGGCTTTCGAGGAAGACTGATCTGTGAAATCGGGTGGCACCACGAAAGATTTCGTCCCGGCATAGTGAGAACTATGTCCGGGACTTTTTTTATGTAACAGGAAATTCCGAGGAATTCCCTGTTACATAAAAAGGCACTAACGTGCCAAAGATGCGCACTCGCGCG
>NZ_WQPW01000088.1:0-2588 GCF_018785465.1 Clostridium sp. MCC328 | reverse complement strand
TGAATATTCCGTTGCGGCGAAGCCGTCTGTCCGGAAAAATGGAAACCACCTGTCCGGATAGGCGGAAACCGCTTTAGGTTATTGCTATGTGCGGCGAAGCCGCCTGTATGTTATTGTGCCTGAGATGGATCCAGTCCATAAACCTCCCTCATGGAAATATCCTTTTCTGGGTCAAGACTCATAATCGGAATCTTGTATGAATCGAATGAGATTCGATCCATGATGGCATCTGTGAGAGGGTTGTCCTTACCACCAAGCTTTTGGTACCAGTCTTCCTCAAGATACTGGGAACAGAAGATCGTGGATGAGTGCTTGCGACGCTTATGAATAAGCTCAAGCAGATTGGCTGAGTCTTTTTCAGTAACTCTCATGAGCAGCCACTCATCCAGGATTAGAAGCGTGGGATTGGTGTATTTTTTCAATGCATCTTTAAAGCGGCCTTCATCTCTGGCCTCTTGTAAGTCCAGGAGCAGATCTGGCACACGGACGTACTTAACGCTGTAATAACGCTTACATGCCTCCATTCCAAACGCACAGGCCAGATATGTTTTTCCACTGCCTGTTGCGCCGGTAATGAAGATGTTACGGTATTCTGTGATGTACTCACAGGTTGCCAGCCGTTCGATCAGGTGGCGGTTTACTTTGCGGTTATGACCGTAATCAACTGCCGCAATCGTTGCGTCTGGCTGCTCGAACTCTGCATTCTTAATCAGTCTTTTCAAACGGCTGTTTTTACGGGATGTATATTCGATATCAACGATCATCCCAAACCGATCATCGAAAGGGATCTCCTTCATGGAGATATCCTGCATCTGGTTACGGAATGCATCGGCCATCGATGTCATGTGCATTTCAATAAGCTTGTCAATTGTACTCTGATTTGTCATGATCTCTTACCTCCGTAATAACGGGCACCACGGGTGATGCCGGACTGGGAACTCTCGTTTGTCTGCTTCTGAGGTGCCTCAGATTTAGCTCCACGATCCGCAGTAAGGATGTTCTTGATGCTTTTATAGCTGGGTGAATTCGAGTACTGCAGAGCCTTTGCACAGGCGTTTTCAAGCTGCTGTGAAGACTTCCTCTCAGCAAGCTTCAAAAGGCCCATACAGGCCCTGTAAGACTGCTGCTCCACTCTGCCTGAGGTAAGGATACTGTTTACAACTTTATAGGTATTGATTCCAATTGTTTCTGCCCATTTGCGGAAACGGTCACCGTTCCACTCCAGATATTTCTGGTGATCTGGTGGCATATGTTCGAGTACTGTGGAATACTGCCCAGGACGCCCGTACAGGCGTTTGTGGGAAGCAATTCTCCTGAAATCCTTAAAAATTTCAATGGTGGTATCTGTCACTCGCACATCGACCTTATCTTTGATATACTGATAAGGCACCGAGTAGTACATTTTGTCTACGGCGATGTGATAGTTGAACTGTACTGTGGCGGTACGATGTTCAGCTAATTCAAAGCGGGTGGCAGGCAGGGGCATGAGCAATGGCTTCTCATCTTCGAGAAACAGCTTCTGTCGGCTGCCTTCTTTCTTTTGAAAAGAAGCCGCGTTGTACTTTTTGAGCTTTTTCCTGATTTCCTGGTTCAATTCTTCCAGAGAGAAAAACTGTTCATTACGAAGCGCAGCTGTGATCCATGTAGAGACATGGCCAGCATTTCCTTCTACACTTGGCTTATCCTTCGGGGCACGTACCCGGGCCGGAATGATAGCAGTGTTGTAATGCTGTGCCAGTTCCTCATAGGACTTAATCAGGACAGACTCATATTTGTCACTCTGTTTACGGTTCGTTGCTGTAGGAGCATTGTCTGATACCAGAATCGGCGTAACGCCGCCAAAGAACTCGTACATATGGACATGAGCGGTAATCCATGACTTTTGTTGTTCATTGATGAACGCTTCGACAAAAGCATACTGGCTGTAGGTCATAACACCAACAAAGATCCATGCTTCGGTAATTTCACCGGTATCCGGATCAATAATCTTTGCCGGATCACCAGCCCAGTCAACCTCGATCTGCTGGCCTGCTTTCCGCGGGATGTGCATGGTAGCACGGCTTTTTTGCTCGTTCTGCTGAATGTAATAACAGAACTGGGAATACATCAAAGCATCATCACCATTCTGACTGCATTCTTCGAGGTATTCTGTCCAAAGGAGCTTCTTGTTGACACCATTTTTGAGCAATTCCTTCCGGATGTAGTCGAAGTCAGGCATCCGCTTGGTGGATTTCGGAGACAAATCTTTTGGAAACATCCGCTGCTCCAACTCAGCATCAGTGAGTGATTCGTCCAGTGGCCAGCTCAGAGATAATTCATCTGCACGTTTCTGGACCTTTACAACTGTCTTTCTTGAAACCTTGAGGCTTTTCTCAATGTCACGAAGAGACAGACCCAAGGCTGTCAGCCTTAGGATTTCACGATATTTGGTCATATGAAGACCTCCCTCATAATGAATTAGCATCAAATTCGATGCTTACATCCATTATAAGAGTGGTTCCCTAATGACCGGAAGAGCGGTTTCCATCAATCCGGAACAATGGTTTCCTCAATCCGGACAAGTGGTGTAAAAGTACCCGTAATATTCA
>NZ_WQPW01000087.1:0-706 GCF_018785465.1 Clostridium sp. MCC328 | reverse complement strand
ACCGTTTCATCAACCAACCAGACCTTCCTGGATAAGCCCTCGACCGATTAGTAACAGTCAGCTCCGTACATTACTGCACTTCCACCTCTGCCCTATCTACCTCGTCGTCTTCAAGGGGTCTTACTTCTTTCGAATGGGATATCTCATCTTGAGGGGGGCTTCACGCTTAGATGCCTTCAGCGTTTATCCCTGCCAGACTTGGCTACCCGGCCATGAGCTTAGCAGCTCAACCGGTACACCAGCGGTCCGTCCATCCCGGTCCTCTCGTACTAAGGACAGCTCCTCTCAAATATCCTCCGCCTGCGCCGGATAGGGACCGAACTGTCTCACGACGTTCTGAACCCAGCTCGCGTACCGCTTTAATGGGCGAACAGCCCAACCCTTGGGACCTACTTCAGCCCCAGGATGCGATGAGCCGACATCGAGGTGCCAAACCACTCCGTCGATGTGAACTCTTGGGAGTGATAAGCCTGTTATCCCCAGGGTAGCTTTTATCCGTTGAGCGATGGCAATCCCACTTTCATACCACCGGATCACTAAGTCCTAGTTTCCTACCTGCTCGACCCGTCGGTCTCGCAGTCAAGCTCCCTTCTGCCTTTGCACTCTTCGAATGGTTTCCAACCATTCTGAGGGAACCTTTGAGCGCCTCCGATACCCTTTCGGAGGCGACCGCCCCAGTCAAACTCCCCACCTGACATTGTCCCCG
>NZ_WQPW01000086.1:0-490 GCF_018785465.1 Clostridium sp. MCC328 | reverse complement strand
TGAAGTACATGGAACGCCGTGGAAGTGGCCTACGCAAAATCGTCAGTGAAACCGAAAAGCTGCCTGGATACACAGAGGCATATAAGCCCGAATTTTCCTCAACAGCGACAGATTTCAGAGTCATTTTGAAAAATGTGAATTACCATCTTAGTCAGAAAAACTTAGTCAGTGACCAAGTTAGTGATCAAGATAAATCACAGGACATCCTACACGCAGTCTTGGATTTTTGTATAACAGAAAAAAGCAAACAAGAAATTTGCTCGTTTATTGGTTATCGAAATCTCACTTATTTTACAAGAAAATATTTGAATCCTCTACTGGCAAGTGGCCAGCTTAAAATGACTATTCCAGATAAGCCAAACAGTCGAAAACAAAAATATATTACAGTTCGTTCCGAATAAACAGAGAAGCAGGGCATTGGGTCTCATCTCCCATTGTCCTGCTACTTTTCATTCTAAATTATATTCACATACCGGAAAGTTGAATGTCG
>NZ_WQPW01000085.1:0-409 GCF_018785465.1 Clostridium sp. MCC328 | reverse complement strand
ATATGGTATAATCAATTCAACGGTTATAAATGTTGTCAGAAGGGGGAACTGCTTCAATGAACGGAGCTACTACAATACAGGAACGGCTAAAAGATTTACGATTAAACAAAGGATTAAAACTGGAAGAACTGGCAGAGCAAACGGGTATTTCAAAATCGGCTCTTGGCAGTTATGAAAAAGATGACTATAAGGAAATCAATCATGGCAACCTTATCCTGCTGGCAGATTTTTATGGGGTGTCCCTCGATTATCTCTTTTGCCGGACAGAGAACCGGGCGGAGATCAACACGCCATTAAGGGAGCTGCATTTGAGTGATGAGATGGTAGCACTTCTGAAAAGCGGTCGGATTAACAACCGTCTGCTGTGCGAACTTGCCACCCATAAGGACTTTATCAAGTTTCTTGCGGA
>NZ_WQPW01000084.1:0-1531 GCF_018785465.1 Clostridium sp. MCC328 | reverse complement strand
CGGATTTGCCTGCCTGACACCTCCTGCGCTTGCCCGGGAATCTGTCCCCCGGTCATCTTATCCCTCTGCGTCCCCACAGTTCTGATACCATGTGGTACAGGAATCTAAACCTGTTGTCCATCAGCTACGCTTCTCAGCCTTGCCTTAGGCCCCGACTTACCCAGGGCAGATCAGCTTTACCCTGGAAACCTTAGATATTCGGCCTGGAGGATTCCCACCTCCATCTCGCTACTCATTCCGGCATTCTCTCTTCTTAAAAGTCCACAGCTCCTTATCGGTACTGCTTCGCCCCTTTAAGAATGCTCCTCTACCAATGTATAAATACATTCCTGAGCTTCGGTGTTGTGTTTCAGCCCCGGACATTTTCGGCGCAGGACCTCTCGACTAGTGAGCTATTACGCACTCTTTGAATGTGTGGCTGCTTCTGAGCCAACATCCTAGTTGTCTTTGAAATCCCACATCCTTTTCCACTTAACACACACTTTGGGACCTTAGCTGCAGGTCTGGGCTCTTTCCCTTTTGACGACCCAACTTATCTCGTGCCGTCTGACTCCCGTACATCATCTGTATGGCATTCGGAGTTTGATATTCTTCGGTAGGCTTTGACGCCCCCTAGGAAATTCAGTGCTCTACCTCCACCAGACTAATACGAGGCTAGCCCTAAAGCTATTTCGAGGAGAACCAGCTATCTCCGGGTTCGATTGGAATTTCTCCCCTATCCACACCTCATCGCCACCCTTTTCAACGGATGTGCGTTCGGTCCTCCACGAAATTTTACTTTCGCTTCAACCTGGACATGGATAGATCACCCGGTTTCGGGTCTGCACATGCTGACTTGACGCCCTATTCAGACTTGCTCTCGCTTCGGCTCCGCACCTAAAGTGCTTAACCTTGCCAGCATCCGCAACTCGCCGGACCGTTCTACAAAAAGTACGCGGTCGCACCTTAACGTGCTTCCACAGCTTGTAAACACAGGGTTTCAGGTTCTCTTTCACTCCCCTCCCGGGGTCCTTTTCACCTTTCCTTCACAGTACTATGCGCTATCGGTCACTAAGGAGTATTTAGCCTTGGGGGGTGGTCCCCCCGACTTCCTGCAAGGTTCCACGTGTCTCGCAGTACTCTGGATCCCACTAGCTCCCTTCTGGTTTCATGTACGGGACTTTCACCCTCTCTGGTCTGACTTCCCAGACTGTTCCATTACCATACGGGTCACATAACGTGGTCCATAACCCCGGAATGCACGCATTCCGGTTTGGGCTCTTCCAATTTCGCTCGCCGCTACTTTCGGAATCGATGTTTCTTTCTCTTCCTCCGGCTACTTAGATGTTTCAGTTCACCGGGTTCCCGGCGTATGGCTATGTATTCACCATACGTCACTTGAGGTACACTCAAGTAGGTTTCCCCATTCAGAGATCTCCGGATCAAAGGATATTTGCTCCTCCCCGAAGCTTTTCGCAGCTTATCACGTCTTTCATCGGCTCTTAGTGCCAAGGCATCCACCCTGCGCTCTTTCTAGCTTAACCAGTAGTAT
>NZ_WQPW01000083.1:0-16933 GCF_018785465.1 Clostridium sp. MCC328 | reverse complement strand
TGGAATAAATGCGACTTTCTTATTTTCAATTTCTTCCTTTATCAGACTTCCTACACTTGAAAAGTGCGAACATAAAAATAGTTTCATCAATATTCTCCTTTATAAATTGGAAATTGTTTACTGTTTCTTCTTTACAACGAAACCAATAACGAACAAAATAATTGCAGGAATTACCAAAAACAAAGCATTTACTAACACCCACAAATAAAAAGGCGCAGAGTTTAGCGATGTTGAGTATTGAGTATAATCAACGATGCTCTTAATAACAAATACAATCAACAGAATGAGACTCACAATGTTGCATATCATAGGTACTTTCTGTTTCATTCTAAACACCTCCATAAATTTCGACTTGCATCGCTGTTCTTACCTCCTATTTTACCAGATATCACCTACAGATTCCATAGCTTCATAGCTCAAAATAGTTCATTCACAAACCATTTAGCTATGTAAAAGGGGCGGCTTCTCAGCCGCCCCACAGGTCAACACTGCCTTAATCAGACAGGTTCATCGTCCGATTCTGCTTCGTAGTCCTCGTTGACATCCACTTCTTCGTCCTCGTCACCAGCATCCTCCGGCAGCTGGAGTGCCTCTTCATGTAATTCAGCGTAATAATCTGTGGCGATTCTTCCATCCGCTCAGAGAAAAAACGGTCACGAGGGACGAAGCTCGCTGATTCCTGTGTAGAGCCGGAAAAAACGCATTATCCCACAACACCGACCTCAAAAACAGGCTGACCGCCCCTTACGGAGAGGAACGCCGCAGGGCGGCAAGCGAAGCGGCGAAAAACGAATAAAAGGGTTTTAGGGCTTCGTTGATTGTTGCGTTGGCAACCCCACCGCAATGGTAGTGCCCTTCTCCGAACTTTTCTCCACCCAAACGGAGCCGCCGTGGAGGTCGGCGATCTCCCATACCAGTGAGAGCCCCAGTCCTGCGCCACCGTATTCCCGGCTGCGGGACTTGTCCACCCGGAAGAAGGGCTGGAAGATACTGCGCTGATACACCTCCGGGATGCCGCAGCCGGTGTCGGAGACGCGGAGCAGGAGCTTTTCCAACTCCTGAGTGACAAAAACCCGTACCGAGCCGCCCGGCCGGTTGTACTTGACAGCATTCTCCGTCAGGTTGAAGATCAGCCGGTAGATCAGTGCATCGCTGCCGGTCATAATGCCGTCGCCCTCCGCCGTCAGCGTGACGCCGAGCTTATCTGAGAGCGGCGCAAGATCTGTGAAGATCTCCTCGATCATGGGAGCGAGCTGGATCCGCTCGTTCCGCTCCACCTGCCGCAGATTGCTCATCTCCAGCAGTGTCCTGGTCAACTGTATCAGCCGTTCCGTCTGCTCACGCAAAAGCGTGAGGAACTCCGCTGTCTCCGGCCGCACATCAGGATGCTCCGCGGAAAACAGCTCCAACTGCGCCTGCATTAGTGCCAGTGGCGTGCGCAGCTCGTGGGCGGCGTTTCCGGTGAACTGCCGCTGGGCGGAAAAGGCGTTGTTCAGCCGCTCCAGCATCTGGTTGAACGAGCGGCTCAGCTGCCGGAACTCCGAAATAGCGTCTTCATCAATCCTCATATCAGCAAGATTGTTCAGCTGCACCTGCTCCACCTGCGAGGTAAAGCTGCGCAGGGGCTTGAGAGCGCGTCCGCTGACGAAATAGGCGAGGATGCCGCTGAGCAGCGTTACCGCCGCCGTGATGTACCAGTTGGTGGTGCGGAAGCGCCCCTGCACCCCATCGACGACGATGGTCAACTCCTCGTTGGGCGCTATGAGCTGCGGGTCAAAGCTCGCCGCTCCGCCATCATTCAGGATCACCGTGCCGCCGCCTTGTAAGCTGTCCGCAATGGTGTCCATATAGTACACACCGGAGGTGCACAGCAGCAAATTCATGACCACGCAGGTGATGCCGATGAGCAGGACGGTCATCAGCGTGATGCGCCACTGCAAAGAAAGACGCTTCATGCTTCCTCGCCTCCCATCAGATAGCCCTCGCCGATGCGGTTGCGGATGGGGTCATAGCCCAGCACGGCGCGGAGCTTTTTGCGCAGGGCGGAGATGTGGACGCGAATGGAATTGCTGAAGCTGTCCACGCTGTTGTCCCAAACGTGATCCATCAGCTCCTCCTGACTCACGGGCCGCCCCTGATGCACCATCAGGTATTCGAGTATCCCCGTTTCCTTGCGGGTCAGCGTCAGCGTCTGCCCGTTGACGGTGGCGGTACGGGAGCGGGTGTCAAAGGTCAGGCCTCCGCAGCTTAGCAGCACATCCTGCTGGGTGAACTGCCGCAATGTCAGGCTGCGGATGCGGGCCTCCAGCTCCGCCAAGTGGAAGGGCTTCGCCAGATAGTCATTTGCCCCGGCATCCAGCCCCTGCACCTTGTCCTCCACTTCGCTGCGGGCGGAGAGGATCAGCACCCGCGTCTCCCGGTCGGTCTGCCGCAGGGTGCGCAGCACCGTCATGCCGTCCTTTTTCGGCAGATTCAGATCAAGAAGCACCAGATCGTATCGTTCCACGCCCAGAAGCTCCAGTGCCGTTTCCCCGTCATAGCAGAAATCCACGCTGTAGGCCAGCCGCCGCAGGCTGCGAACGATGGTCTCGCACAGGGCGCGTTCATCTTCAATTACTAAAAGGTGCATAAGAGCCCTCCTTTTTATTTCTTCGTTTTTGTGTTGCTTTCATTATAGCAAAAACAGATAAGGTTTGCGTTAAATTTTCGTTCTTAACATAGACTTTAACTCTCCCGCGCTATGATGGGGGCAGAAAATCGGAAAGGGTGATGAAAAATGAGCTGTAGGAAAAAGGCAGCGGCGCAGATCGTGCTGCTGATGGCCGGAGCCGCCATGCTGTGCTTCGGTGTCTGGCGGGGCGAGGCGGCGACAGTGCTGAGCAAAGCAATCAAATTATGTCTGGAGTGTGTGGGAATTGGATAAAAAGTTTTCAGGCGTTTCACAGACCATGACCCGCTTCCGGGGCTGGATTCAGGCGGGGGCGACGCTGCTGACCAACCTGCACCTGCCGAACTTTCTCAAGGGCGGACTGTATCAGGGGGCGGGGAAGACCGCCTGCGTGCCGGGGCTGAACTGCTACTCCTGTCCGGCGGCGTCCGGGGCCTGCCCCATTGGGGCGTTTCAGGCGGTGGTGGGGTCTTCCAGGTTCAGCTTCTCATACTATATCACAGGCTTTCTCATTCTGCTGGGCGTGCTGCTGGGGCGCTTTATCTGCGGCTTTCTATGCCCCTTCGGCTGGTTTCAGGAGCTGCTGCACAAAATCCCCACTAAGAAGCTTTCTACAAAGAGGCTGAAGCCGCTGACATACCTGAAATACGCTGTCCTGCTGGTGATGGTTTTCCTGCTACCGGCGTTCCTTGTGAACGATGTTGGCATGGGTGACCCGTTCTTCTGCAAATACCTCTGCCCCCAAGGCGTGCTGGAGGGAGCCATCCCGCTGTCCCTTGCCAATTCCGGCATCCGGGCGGCGCTGGGCAAGCTGTTTACATGGAAATTCAGCATCCTGCTGTCGGTGATTGCGCTGAGCGTACTGTTCTACCGACCGTTCTGCAAGTGGCTCTGCCCGCTGGGCGCGTTCTACGCGCTGTTCAACCGGGTGTCCCTCTTCCAGATGAAGGTGGATAAGAATAAGTGCGTTTCCTGCGGGAAATGCGCCAGAGCCTGCAAGATGGATGTGGATGTGACGAAAACGCCCAACCATACCGAGTGCATCCGCTGCGGAATGTGCATCCGCGCCTGTCCGACGAACGCCGTGTGCTTCCGCTACGGCTTCGGCAACGGGGAAGAAACAACAAAGAAAACAACGATGGAGGAATCAAAATGAACAGGAAGAGAATTTTTGCACTGGCTTTTGCCGTGCTGATGGTGCTGGCCCTGGCGGCCTGCGGCATGAAGAACAATGACAAGATGGGCAACACGAGCGGCAACGGCTCCGCCATGACTGGTGAGCCGAAAAACGCCGAGGAGGCGCTCGCCCTGCACAAGGAGCTGCTGGAGCAGGAGAACGCGATCCTGTCGGAAAATGCCGAGCTGTGGGAAAAGGTCTTTGTGGAGGCTGACAAGGGCATGGCCATGATCGAGGACGGGAAAAACTACGGCGACTTCCTGCTGGATACCATCGAGGCTGCTAAAGAGCAGTTCACCGACAAGGAGTATGAGTGGCTGAAGGAGTCAGCCACGGAGATCAGCAATATTGAAAACAGGCTGACCGAGCTGGAAGATAAGTATCCCGAGATCATGCAGAAATCCATGGATGGCGCTATGAGTATGCCCGCGGGCAGCGACATGACCACGCCGCCTGATGACGGCAGCATGCAGAAATTCCCCGTCTTCGAGGGCAAGGACCTGGATGGCAACACGGTGAAGAGCGACGAGCTGTTCTCCGCCAACGCCGTCACCGTGGTGAATTTCTGGTTCACCACCTGCAATCCCTGCGTAGGCGAGCTTTCCGAGCTGGATGCGCTGAACAAGGAACTGGCGGAGAAGGGCGGCTCCCTCATCGGCGTCAACACCTTCACGCTGGACGGCGACGAAACAGCAATTTCCGAGGCGAAGGATGTGCTTGCCAAGAAGGGCGCCGCCTATCAGAATGTGTATTTTGACTCCGACGGTGAGGCGGGAAAGTTTACCACCAACATCTTTGCCTATCCTACCACCTATGTGGTCGACCGCAGCGGCAATATCGTGGGTGAACCCATCGTAGGCGCCATCACGGAAAAGAAGCAGGCGGAGACGCTGCAAAAGCTCATCGACCAGGCTCTTACCGCCGATATGGGCTGACAAACGAATTTATCTTCTCAGAAAGGAGGATACACCATGTATCGGAGAGTATTGCCGCTTCTGCTCACCGCGGTACTGCTGCTGAGCGGCTGCGCCGCCGGGCAGAAAAATATGCCGCAGAAAACGGACGAGAAGGAAATGACCGGACAGCCCTCTGATATGTCTGGTGAAGGAAGCATGTATATGGATACCACGGAAAATGTCATATATCTGGCGGGCGGCTGCTTCTGGGGCATGGAACAGCTGATGCAGTCCATCCCCGGCGTCATTGATGCCGAGAGCGGCTATGCCAACGGCACCTGCGAGGCGGATGCCGATTACAAGACCGTCTGCAAAGGGAACACCGGCTTCCGGGAGACCGTGCGGGTGGAGTATGACCCCGGACAGGTGAGTCTCGACGCCCTGCTGCTGGCCTACTTCTATGTGATCGACCCCACGGTGGAGAACCGGCAGGGCAACGACCGGGGCAGCCAGTATCAGACCGGTGTCTATTACACCAACGAAAGCGCGAAGGAAACGGTGGAGCGCATCGCGGAGATCGAGCGGGGACGCAGTGAAAAGTTCTTCGTGGAGATAGGTCCACTCAAGAACTATTACCCCGCCGAGGAGTACCACCAGAACTACCTCGAAAAGAACCCGAACGGCTACTGCCACATCCCGCGCGCGGAGATGGAGCTGTTTTCCCGGCTGCGCATCGATCCGGGCGACTATCAGAAGCCCGCGGCGGAATCCATCCGGGACAAGCTGACGGCGGAGCAGTACCGTGTTACGCAGGAGAGCGGCACAGAGCGCGCTTTCACAGGCGAGTTCTGGGATAAGTTTGAAAAGGGCATCTATGTGGATGTCGTCACCGGCGAGCCGCTCTTTTCCTCCACGGATAAGTACGAGAGCGGCTGCGGCTGGCCGGCTTTCACAAAGCCCATTGAAGAGCCTGCCGTGGTGGAACTGGAGGACCTGAGCCACGGCATGCGCCGTACAGAGGTCAGAAGCCGTGCCGGAGATTCTCACCTTGGTCATGTGTTCACAGGCGATCCGGAGTCCCCCAATGGCGTGCGCTACTGCATCAACAGTGCGGCCCTGCGCTTTGTGCCTTACGCAAAGATGAATGCAGAGGGTTACGGATATCTTCTGTATCTGTTCGAGGAATGAGTTCGCATAATACAATGATATAATAAGCAGCGTCCCAATCATTATGAACCGGGACGCTGTCGTTTATGCTCATGTCGGTTTAGTAAAGCGGACAGAAACCTCCAAATGGGCTGAAAAACGAAGCCAATAAACGGAAGTACAAACTTCCAAATCAAGATCGCACCTACAATGACGCCAATGCCGCCTCCGATGGCCAACAATACTTTCTTCATGGTTTTCTCCTCTCGTTTTGTTGTGACATCATTATATTCATCCATTGTTTTCTGTTTGAAAATTATTAATTAGAACAGGGATTTGAAGAAATCCACAATACTCGTGAACGAAAAACTCATACCACCGAAAATTCCGCCGAATACCCATCCGATGAACGGAAATACGACTTTCCACATCAAAAGAGCTGCGGCAATGGACGTAGTGCAAGTCCTTCCAAGGGGGGGAAGAAAACTTCTGAATGGGTAAACAGTGCTGAAAAAAAGGTTCTGACATTGAAGCACAGCTCCATGTCAGAACCCTTTTATTTCACAAATTATTTTTTGGGGTTGCGTCGCCCGGTGTTTTCCGAGCCACGCACTTCCTCATGGTAAAAGTAATCCACAATTACGGGTTGCCCAGGCTCTGCTCGTCCGTAGGGCAGCTCGTTGTCCACGAAGGGACAGCTGTATTCTTTCGCCAGCCGTTCCGCTTGATCCTCCAAACCACAGAAGTAGCTTCTGTCTCCCTTGTTGTAGATAACGTCGTACAGCGGAACCAAGTCAGGATATTTTTTACGTATATAGTCAAGGATGTCTTTTTTGAAGCCGCCTCGCAGGTTTAGATTTTCTAACCATATCAGGTCGCATTGATTTCTGACCTGATGGAAGATAGCCTCAAAATCCGTGATACCCGGAAAAACCGGAGCGATAAAGCACACGGTGCGGATACCTGCGTCATAAACCTGCTTCATGGCATCCAGCCGCCGCTTGATGCTGACGGCATTGTCCATATCGTTTTTGAAATCCTCGTCCAGCGTATTGATCGACCAGGAAACCGTGACCTTTCCCAGTTCTTTCAGAAGGTCGATATCACGGATTACCAAGTCTGACTTGGTACAGATGAGAATTTTCGCCTCGCTGCCCCGAAGCTGCTCAAGAAGCTTTCGGGTGTTCTGAAACTGAGCCTCCTGGGGCAGATAGCCATCGGTCACAGAACCGATGACTACGCGCTGCCCTTTGTACTTTTGCGGATTTTTGATTGCCGGCCAATGCTTCACATCCAGGAATGTACCCCACGGTTCGGTGTGCCCGGTAAATCGCTTCATAAACGAGGCGTAGCAGTATTTGCAGCTATGGGTACAGCCCACATAAGGATTGACGGAATAGCCGCCCACCGGCAGGGTGGATTTTGTCATAATATTTTTGGTTTCTACATCCTGAATCAGAATGCTGCTATCTTTCACTTCCGCCATGTCTTCTGTTCCTCCAATACCCGGTAAAAAGCCGGGGGAAATTCTTGTACCATATGTGTTTCTCCCATGATAGGAAGTAGATCTTCCTTCATGAATACAGGGATGCCAAGCGCATGGGCCTGATGTGTCAGGTTCCACACCCATTCCAGATTCGATACGGATTTGCCCTTCCTATGTCCGGTCTCAGTCCCAATGACGATCCACTCAATTCCGGTAAGGTCCACCACACCAACACCATCAAACATAGGTTCAAAGGTCACATGATAGTGTCCGCCATGGATATGCTCCCGCAAAGTCCGGATACGGTTTTTCTCTTTACTGGAGGTAACAGTTACACCAAACCAAGCATTCTCTAGGGTAGTGGAAAACACAATATCCTCCGGTCGCTTGGTCAAAAACAGATATTGGTGCTGCGGATTTTCAGTCATCTTGGCAAATATCTGTTCCCGCCACTCTGGCTTCCAGTGGGAAAAATCGCTCATGCCGGTGAGCAGAAAATTCTGTGGCGCTTTTTCTCCATCAGCCGCAGCTTATTGGGAAAAAACTCCGGCTTTTCAAAGTCGTCGATCATGTGAAACCGGCGGACATTGTTTCTGGCGTAGCAGTAGCTGCAACCAATAGTACAGCCGATCACCAGATTCATGTTCTGAATACAGTCTTTAATACAAACAGCCACCACTAACGCCTCCTTTCGGTTTTAAGATTTAGCCTTCTACCGCAGGCGCAACTTTCCCGAAGCCGTTCCAGGCATACAGCCCCTTCTTGTCCTCATCGCCCAGGAACTTGTCCACCTGACAGATGTGCAGGATATGGTCGCCAACTTCCACCGACTGCTGCAGGGTGGCCACCATCGCCAGACGAGTATCCACCGGAATCTGGATGTCACTGCCCTCCACAGCCATCATCTCGATGTTGTTGGCGGCCACCTTGTCGGTCTTGGCACCGGTAGACGCTCCGCAGGCCATCACCGTCTGGGCAAGACTCTCGCCAGGAACGGTGACAATCACCTTTCCAGTCTCTCGTACCTGCTTACCGGTGTGGGACTGTTTTCCAGTGGCGAAGCCCACCATGGGTGGGTTGAAGGAGAGGTAAGACACAAAGCAAATGGGAGCCAGGTTCGTAGAACCGTCCTCCTTTTTAGAGCAGATCAGTGTCAGCGGATTGGGGGAGGTCAGAACAGTAGCCTCCATAATGTTCAGTTCTTTCATGTCATTCAGACCTTTCTAAGAAATTTCAGTCGTTGACTGCTCGGCCAACTAGTGATATATTTATTATACCTAATAGCAATTTTTGTTCAAGTACGCAAATTATTTGTACCTGGTATCAAAAAATATACTGCAAAAGACGAGGAAAAATCCAATCATGACTTATGAAGAATTCAAAGAAAAGGTGAGCAGTGTCATTCTAACCGATGATGGAAACTGCCCGGTCACGCCGGTGGTTCAAATGCTTCAGGGCAAATGGAAACTCCAAATTCTTTATGAACTATGCATCAAGTGTCCCATGCGGTTTGGGGAACTGAAAAAAGTTCTCAAGCCCATCACCAACACAGCTCTGACCAACGCCCTGAAGGAGCTGGAATCGGATGAATTGATCCAGCGCATCCAATATAATGAAATGCCCCTACGGGTGGAATACTCCCTCACCGAGAAAGGACGGGATCTGTTGCCGGTCTTTTACGCCATTTCCCAATGGGGAATGAAATATATACCATGATTCTAACTATATTAATCTGCAAGATAATAGCCGGGAGGCATTGAAAATTTGAGTCAACTTCCCGGCGTTTTATTTTCTGCATTTTCTACTGCTGCAAAGGATTCAGGAAGCAACCTGATTCATGAGAGTTGATAACTCCCACCGCCTGCAAATAGGCATAGATGATTACGGTCCCCACAAACTTCATGCCTCGCACGCCTCCCGGAGAGCAGCCAGCAGCTCATCCAGTCGCCCGTCTAGACCGAAGGACTTTTCTTTGATATTGTCCGCAATGTAGATCTCACCAAGATTGAGGGTCACATAAGTGGCGTTTGGCTCGCTGGCCACCAGGCGCATCATCGGGGCCTTGATCAGCTGATTGCGCCAGCCAATGCCCAGCTCCAAAACCACCAGTTTCTTCCCGTGGTAGGTTTTCAGAAAGTTTTGGAACCGTGCCTGGGCAGCGGTATCCGGAATCATTCTCTGACCCGCACCCATGTGGATGTCCATGGGACCGCCGCACTTGGGACAGCGCGGCACCAATTCTGTAGGCACATGGCCGCTCTGTTCGGCAGCCGATAATTTTTCTGCCACCGCCAGACTAGGATAGATGGTGTCGTGGCAGGGGCGGGCACACTGCATAGTAAACCAGTTGCCCTCAATCTCATAGATTTTCGACGGATCGAAGCCACACAGTTCAAAGTGACCTTCTCCGTTTGATGTGACGACAAAGTAATCTTTCTCTCCCACAATGGCCTTCAAATTGTTCATCACCGGCGTAGGCTGGTACTGCCCGCAGTAATGATGGACGAGCCGGGCCCAGAAGGCCCATTTTTCCTCCTCGCTGGGCCATCCAGCCATCATGCCCTGCAAAATACACCCAAGGCCGTATTTCCGTTTAAAATCCCCAAACAGTCTTTCAAAGGCCGCATTGTCCGCAAACAAATGCAGTCCTTCGGTGATGGACAGTCCGTTACTGGCCCCGATCAAGATAGCGTCCGCTTCTCTGAATTTTTCCGCAATAGGGTTCCAATCTATCATATTCGTTCGCCCCTTTCTATTTTATGGTTGCTGCGATGGATCTGCCGGAGGGCAGCTAGAGTTTCCGCCAAATCTCCTTGCAGATACAGGCTGCGTCCCCGCAGATGCTCTGGCCTATGAGATACCTCTCGATTAAGACATGCATAAAAGACGTTTTCGTTTTTGGCAGTAAGTTCCCAGAAGGGTAGTTTGATGATACTGGGCGTCATCTCACCCACGCCAAGTTCCAACAGCAGGACTTTTTTGTCGGACTGATCCATTATCCAGCGTCGCAGGAATCTATGGTAGCGGTGCAGACTATCCTGCCAGAAGGTTCCCTCCAGGAAGGTATCATCTCGTACCCAGGGCACCAGCATCCGCCCGCAATCCGGGCAACGAGGAACAGCTTCCTCCGGCAGGCGAACACCTACCAAGTAACCAGTCAGTTCCTTCACTATTTCGCGGTTTTCCCAAATATCATCCCGGCAGGGCTGGCTGCATTGGCAGTAGCTAAAGTCTCCCTGAAAGGCACAAATTTGTTTCTGGGGAAATACCCGAAAAAAAGTGCCGGGGACCAATGGTAGTGGTCGTATCCAGCTGCGCTTGACAGGCCGGAGCCGCCTCCGATCACAACGGCGTCTGCTTGAGCAATACGCTCGGCAAGTTCCTGAAGCGCCGCTTGGTTTCCAACCCTCATTGATCGTTATCTCCGCTTTCCATGGTGTTCCGTGCATCCCGCAGCACTTGAGCAATGTCGGCCACAATGGTCATGCCCTTATCCTCCAACTGCTTGGGCAGTAAGTCATATTTGTCGTTGATAGCAATATATCGAGCATGGGGAAAGCTGAGGGTCAGGTTCCAGAAAGGCTCCTGGATAAACATGGGAGTCATTCGGCCAACGCCCAACTCCAGGAACAGAATTTTGCTGTCTTTGTGTTCCAGTACATAGCGAGAAATTTTTTCGTACTGTTCTTCATATTTCTTTCCTTGCAGGAAATTCCCATATCCTCGCACCCACGGGAAAGCCTCGCCGCCGCAGTGCGGACACCGGGGAATGAGATCGGTGGGAATCTTCGTGCCATCCCCCATAGCGGCCACCATATCAGTCACTGGCTTTACCGCATCCCAGGTGTCATCGGTGCAGCAGGCAGCACACTGGAAGAACCGGTGATCTCCCTGGATTTCCGCCACCTTCTCCTCCGGGTAGAGTTTGACAAACTGGGTATCCTGGTTGGTGGTGAGGATGAAGAAGTCCTTGCCTTTCAGCAAAGCGTCTAAATCCAGATAGGGATGACGCACAGGTGCGATCTGGGTGGTGTGAAGGAAGGTGGCAAGATACCCCCAATACTCTTCCCGGGTCTCCCAGGGGTGCATCATCCCTGCAAAAGCACCTTTGAAGTGGTACTTCTCCGCAAAAGGCCGGAAGTATTTCCGGTAGGAATCGTTGTCCTCGTAGTAAAAGTCTCCGCCACCGGCAGCGGACAGGCCGGAGGCTCCGCCCACTACCACACAGTCAGCTTCCTTTACCTCCTGTACCAACCGATTGATCTGTTCGCTATACGGCAGCGGCTTTTTGTCAGTCAGCTGATAAGGCGTACTGCCGGAAGCATAGATAGGATGGTACTTGGAATAATTCATCTGGGTCTGCATGACCAAATCATCATAGAAGTTCATTGTCGCCATTCCTTTTATGTGGGTGTTATTTTTATTCTTACTTCAAATCATTTTAGCATTCTCTTGCGCTGCTGTCAATATGCTGTTATAATAAAAATAACATCAAAAAAGGAGATCAGTCCATGAAATATCCCACCCGCCTTAGCGATGCTGTTCATATTCTGGCTTTTATCGCTCTGTACCCAGACTGCGACCTGACCAGTAACAAGCTGGCAGAAAGCGTTCAAACCAATCCCGCCTATGTGCGCCAGCTCATGTCCGCCTTGCGGAAAGGAGGGCTGCTGGTCAGCGTGAAGGGACATCCCCGGCCTGCTCTGGCTCGTGAGCCGGAGAAAATCACTCTGCTGGATGCCTATCGGGCAGTGGAGGGTAACAAGCCCCTGCTCCATCAGGACATCCACACCAATCCTGCCTGTGGCGTGGGTATAAATATCCAACTGGTGCTGCGGGATTTTTACTTGGACATTCAAAAAACAGCGGAACAAAGAATGCAAGAAATCACGCTGAAAGATGTGCTGGAACAATATCACATGAAGTTGGAAGGGATGCCTTTGCAGCGTTTATGACGGATCGACTTTCAGAAACGCTTCCATTTGGGACAAAAATTCTTCTGAACGGGAAATACAGAACCTCCTTGCGGGACTATACTGAGAACCGGAGAGACCTATATCCCGTATGGGTATTCCACTTTCCAGAGAAGGAGGTTTCAATATGCAGGAAAAGTACAATGTCACAGGCATGACTTGTGCGGCCTGCCAAGCTAGGGTACAAAAAAGCGTATCCAACCTGACCGGCGTGCAAGAGTGCAATGTCAATCTGTTAAAAAACAGTATGGTGGTGACTTACGACGACAGTCCTGCAGTTTCTCACCATCTCAAGCAGTTGAAATCAGCAGGTCTGATCGTTAGCCGCCGGGACGGAAAAGAGGTCTATTATAGAGCTGCCGATACCGAACCGGCCCAAAATTTCCACCACATGATTGAGTGGCTTGTAAAAATCGCCTGTCCGTCGCAAGTAGAAACACAGAAAGGAACGCCATGAAAAAAGAAGAATCCAACGTTATCGCTCAAAAACTCCAAAAGATTCCAAACGGCACCCTCGCCTTGAAGCATTGCCGGGCTGGTAGAACGGGTAGCGCACTCTTTGGAGAACAGTTTCGAGCGGTTACCGCTGGAAAAGGGTGTATGGAGGCATATGAAACTTTTCCTGGAATAGAGGTATCCTTCAATGTTTTTCTTGCTTCAGAGGTCAAGTTTCGGCACGATGCTTCGGATTCTGTTTTGGAAATTTACTATTGCCGCAGTGGTCGCGTGGGTTGGAATATGCAAGGCGGTACTGCCGTCTATTTAGGTTCAGGTGATGTGACTGCGCACAGTATGGCCTGCTGCGCGGATTCCGCCATGATGTTTCCCCTAGGATATTCAGAGGGGATTTCCATTTCCGTGGATCTGAAACAGCTCTCTTCCATTTGCCCGGAAGTTTTAAAGAATGCCGGTGTAGAGGCAGACCAGTTACGGGATCGATTTTGCTCCGGAAAGCCATCCGCAATCCCGTCCTGTTCCGATTTAGAGCATATTTTTGCCCCACTCTTTTCTGCTCCTGTGTCCGTTCGAATTTCCCTTTTGAAATTGAAGGTGCTGGAAATTTTGATTTATTTGAGCAACATGAAATCGGAGCATAAAGAACTGACTCAATACTTCTCCCAGCAAACCGAATTGATAAAAGAAATTCATCAACAGTTGACAGAGCACTTGGATCAACGATTTACGATTGCAGAACTTTCCAAACAGTATTTGATAAATACCTCTACTCTAAAGGAGATATTCAAGGCAGTCTACGGCCAGCCTATCGCCACCTATATGAAGGAATTTCGGATGCGTCAGGCTATGAAATTATTACGGGAAACAAATGCCACTATCGCGGATATTGCTTCCCAGGTAGGCTACCAAACCCAGGGAAAGTTTTCAAGCGCTTTTCAGGCTATAGTCAAAATGTCGCCCAGAGAATACAGGAAAATCCAGGGTATAGCTCCATCTGATTCGTTTAGCAAAACACTGTAATGAAAAATTCTGGTAGACTACTGCCAACAAAGCCTAACATAAACATAAAAAAGCAGAACATTGCGACATTAACAATGTTCTGCTTTTTTATGTTTCTTTTTTCTTGATATTGGCTGCCCTAATGGTCTCAATTCCTGCTGTCTTGATTGCATTCTTCGTATAAGTGACCCGGCAAGCAATGCCTGTGTTAATACACACCGGCCCGCAGAGAAGAAAATCCCTTTGTGATTTTCCTCTCCGCATGCTTGTTGAGGACAGCGCCGAAAGCTCATTGTGATGTGCCGTGGCAGCCGCAGCCTTTTCTTCCAAAACCGCATACTCCAGCAGGTTATGCTCTGACAAGTAATTCATGGTCTGCGCCATTTGCTTCAGATTGAAAACTTTGGTCCATTGAGCATAGCCAGTACCCTTTCCGGCCTGCAATTTTGCCTGAATGTCCACCAGCAGATTGACCTTCGGCGGCTCTGCCTGTGTGACCGTTTTCTTTCGTGGGGTATGCGCTTTCTTCCCAGAGAGAACTGCCTGCAAATCTTCCAATCCATATCCTTCGCCCAGGCTGTCCATACGGGCTGCTTTCTCCCAACCGGTGAGCTTCAGACGATACGTTTTCCGCGCTTTGATATCTCACAGCCGGACTCTTGCAGCAGCTTCAGCAGCTCCTCAAAATTAGCAGGGCTTTGTGATAATGCGTTGTCAATCGCCACACGGAGCAGCTCTCGGTGAGAGAGCTTTGCCTGATTGCCCAACCATTTGTTATAGCTCTTTCCGTGAGGGTTCGGATTCTCTACAATGGACATTGCAATAACTTTCTCCGCTGGGTATAATAAAAAGAACATTCTACAACCTCAAAGGAGGGATTTCTATGATAGAACAGCTCATTGCTGAAGCAACAGAATGTGATTTCAAAGTTGCTCTCGAAACAAAAAAGCCAAAAAGCTGGTTAAAAAGTGTCAGTGCCTTTTCCAATGGAATCGGCGGCACTCTGTTTTTCGGAGTCTCCGATGACCGGGAGCCTATCGGCTTGTCCGATGTTCAAAAGGATGCTGAAGCGATCAGCCGCTTAATCAAAGAACGTATCACACCATTACCTCAGTTTATCTTAAAACCATTACAGGAAGATGGTAAAAATCTATTAGCTCTGGAGGTTTCTCCCGGCCGTAGCACCCCATATTATTACAAGGCAGACGGCGTGATGGAGGCATATATCCGTGTTGGAAATGAAAGCGTAATTGCCCCGGATTACATTGTAAATGAACTGATCTTAAAGGGAACCAATCAGTCCTTTGACACCCTAACAACAGACGCGGTAAAAAAGGATTACAGCTTTACACTTCTGGAAGCAACCTATCTGGAACGGACCGGTCTCCGCTTTGATCCATCCGATTATGTTTCCTTTGGTTTGACTGATAAAAATGGACTCCTGACCAATGCCGGAAAACTCATGACCGATCAGCACACGGTTTATAACTCCCGTATGTTCTGTACCCGGTGGAATGGCTTGGAAAAAGGCTCTATCTTTGATGATGCGCTGGACGATAAAGAATACGAGGGAAATTTGATTTATTTACTGAACAGCGGCAGTGAATTTATTCGCAATAATTCCAAAGTCCGTTTTGTCAAAAAGGCACAGTATCGGGTAGACAAGCCGGATTATGCTGAACGAGCTGTGACAGAGGCTCTTGTTAATGCGCTTATCCATCGTGACTATATTGTGCTTGGCAGCGAAATCCATATTGATATGTTTGATGATCGGGTGGAAATCACATCTCCGGGCGGTATGTTTGGCGGCGGCTCAATTCAGGAATACGATATTTACAGTATTCGTTCGATGCGACGAAACCCTGTGATTGCTGACCTGTTCCACCGCATGAAGTACATGGAACGCCGTGGAAGTGGCCTGCGCAAAATCGTCAGTGAAACCGAAAAGCTGCCTGGATACACAGCGGCATATAAGCCTGAATTTTCCTCAACAGCGACAGATTTCAGGGTCATCTTGAAAAATGTAAACTACAACATGTGCGGTGCTTCCGTACATGATACAGCACATGATGCCGCACATGATACATCTGTGATCAGCAAGCAAAACTTGCTATTGGAATTTTGTACAGACCCTAAAAGTCGAGATGAAATGCAAGCATATATTGATGTTTCCAGCCGTTCTCACTTCAGCAAATATTACCTCAAGCCTTTATTATCTTCTGGTAAACTTGAAATGATGTTTCCAGACAAACCCAAAAGCAAAAACCAGAAATACACTACCGTTCATTCCAAATAACCAAGAAGCAGGGCATTGGGTCTCATCTCCCATTGTCCTGCTTCTTTTTCATTCCAGATTATATTCACATCATTTACCCATACACCCAATCCTGGATCGCAAATTTCAAACTCTGCACCTTTCCCAGCAGCCAGATCGCAGCCAGCGGCAGCCCCATCGGGCTAATCAAAAATGCCATAACCAGCAAAATCACACCATTCTGCGGGGAATAGGTAATCAGCACAGCCACGCCAAGCAGAGCAATTACCGTGCTTAGTAGACCAAGCTCTTTGAGCATTGCGCCGAGATTGACGAAGCGGCACGAAACCGCATAGAGCTGATCGTGCGGTCACTGGCAGAGCAAAACGGCGTGACCGAGCAACTAAAAGCCAAAAACCAAATGGAATGGGTGCGGCAGATGAACGCTTGCAAGGCACAGGCAGAGGAGATTGTGAAAGCGGAATTGATTTATGATTGAGCGAGAAAGTCCGGGCAGAAAACTGTTCGGACTTTTCTCATATATTCCAAAATGACGGTAGAACTGTTCACAAGTTTTATGGTATAATTTGAATACAAATTGAGCAACAAATCTGGGAAAACATAATCATCAATGTGTAAAATGTGATAGGCATGAGGAAAAAACGAGAATTACCGAAAGGGTGTGGGAGGCATTGTGCGGGAAGAGGATCAAACAACCAGTAGCCTTGGCTGTATTATTTGTTCTAATGTTTATTGGTGGATGTTTTTTTGTGAAAGCCAATCAAGCAAAGGAATTTGAGAAATGAAGTGCTATACTAACGTTGTAACAGTAGTGGCTAATAAGATATAATAAATCCAATAGAGAAAAGAGGTAATTA
>NZ_WQPW01000082.1:0-893 GCF_018785465.1 Clostridium sp. MCC328 | reverse complement strand
TTCGGACGATAGCCATAGCTACCCTCTGCAAACAGCAGTTCATAGATTGGCACTAACTGTTGGGTTATTGCCTGTTGAAGTGTACGGTCTATCACTGTTGGTATGCCAAGCTTTCGCACACCACCATCTGGTTTGGGAATCTCAACTCGTCTTACTGGAGACGGAGTATACTTTCCACAATAAATGCGGTCGGTTAACTCTTGTTGATGTTCCTTTAGATATGGAAGAGCCTCTTCAATGGTCATGCCATCAATTCCCGGCGCTCCCTTGTTTGCCTTAACTCTCTTATACGCTCTGTTAAAGTTGTCTTTATACAGTATCGCTTCCAAAAGTCTCGGCTGTGCACTGTCTCTTTCTTTCCATATCCGATTGAATGACCTAGACGCTTTCGCATACCCTTCATGTTCCGCATTATCTCTTTGCGAACAGCCATTGTTTTCAACGTTTTCTGCCATAGACGGTCATTCCTCCTTTCTCGGTCATACTCAAGACTCCTACTGATTCGGTCCTTCACCTCTCGGCTACTATGACCTCTGCTGACTTCTGTGCGTTCAGCATTGCTTTATGCAATGGTTACCTCTTTCAAGGCATTCCGCACAGACCTCCCCGGGTACCACACGTTTCTTTCTCTCCATCCATCCGTTACATTTACCATACATGATTCCGTGTAGTTATCGGGCTTCGGCTTGTAAAGCAGTCTTACCCTCATGCATGGCCTTCTATGTAATTTCTGTTCGTCAGACCGGAGATTTGCCCGTGGTTAGTCTGTTCCCACATCCGGCTTCCTTCAGATTCCACCTCGCGATGGACACCCTTACCTTCGGCTATATCCTTCCCACTACCGGGCGGATTCGGGACTTGCACCCGCTAGAAACGTGCGCCGCCGGGCGCAC